>NZ_JAQNCQ010000028.1:0-13606 GCF_028368005.1 Geitlerinema sp. CS-897
GTGGAAGGTTTAAACAACAAGTTAAAGCTGATTAAACGCAAAGCTTATGGATTTCGTAATTTCTGCAACTTTGAGCTTAGGAGTCAGCTTTCTATGATTTTTTCAGATTGATTCTGCATCTTAAGTTCGGAAGAGCCAAATTTTTTAGAGATATCTACTCATCTTATTTTACTATGATTTTGGTGTTTTTACGAAAGTGAGATGCACCCTTTTTATCTCTGTCTCTTAAATATTATTCTTGCGATCGCACAACCAATACGTCATCATCTCACCTCGTCCTTTCACATTTACTATTCCCCGAGGTTCGAGAACGTACCGATCTTTTAATTTCAAATACGTCGCTTCAGTAACTTGAATTTTGCCGACTTGTCCTTGAGATTCCATACGACTGGCAATATTCACCGTGTCGCCCCAAAGGTCGTACGTAAACTTGCGAATGCCGATCACCCCCGCTACCACCGGCCCTGTATTAATCCCGATGCGTAACTGAAAGGGAATGCCATTTTCTTGCTTGAACTGTCCGATCGCCCACTGCATTTCTAAAGCCATTTCTGCGATCGCTTCGGCATGATCCGATATCGGCATCGGCAACCCCGCCGCCACCATATAAGCATCTCCGATAGTTTTTATTTTCTCCAACCGATAGGCTAACGCAAACTGATCGAAAGTCGAAAAAATCTCGTTGAGTAAATCGACCAGTTTCGAGGGAGACATCTGCGCCGAAAGACTGGTAAAGTTCACCAAATCTGCAAACAGGATCGTGGCTTCGTCGAACCGTTCTGCAATACAAGTTCGATCTTGCTTGAGCTGTTCGGCGATGGATTTCGGTAAAACGTTGAGCAGCAAACTTTCCGACTTTTCCTGTTCGGCGCGCAACGCTTCTTCAGCTTCCTTGCGTTTCGTGATGTCCTGTACCGTCCCTTCGTAATACAGTAACTTGCCGCGATCGTCTCTGACCGTGCGTGCGTTTTCTGACGTCCAAATGACGCTTTTATCTTTGCGGTACACCTGAGACTCGAAATCCGATACCGCCCCCCCCTCTTCCAACGCCGCCACGAACTCCGCACGACGGCGGGGGTTGACGTACAGTTGAGTTGTCACGTCCGTGAGGTGGGTTTGTAAATCCTCTAACGAGTCGTAGCCGTACATTCTCACTAAGGCGGGGTTGGCGCTTTCGACGCGTCCTTCCGGCGTGGTTTGATAAATACCTTCAGCGGCGTTCTCGAAAATACTGCGATATTTTTCCTCGGCTTCCCGTAGAGCATCTAAAACGCGCTTGCGTTCGGTGATGTTCCGCGCCACCCAAATGGCGCAGTTGTCGGGAAGGGGAGACACCGTCGCTGCAAACCAAACGTCTACAGGCGCACCAGTTTCTCGTTCTTCGACGGTAAGGCTGTATTCGAGGTTCACAGTCGTTCCGGTGTTTAACGCCCGTTGGATGTGACGGATAAAAATACTGGCTTGGGTGGGGGGAAACACTTCGTAAACGCTTTTCCCGATGCGGTCTTCCGTGGGGCTGTAGAGGACTTCCGAGTTCGTCGAAACGATTTTGACGAACCGTCCTTGGGCGTCGAAGACGGTGATAACGTCCGTCATGGCGCTAAACAACGCTCGCAGCTCGGCTTCGGATTTCCGCAGAGCGGCTTCGACGCGCTGGCGTTCGCCGATTTCTAGCATCAAGCGATCGTTGGACTGTTTGAGGGCGGCGGTGCGTTCTTCGACGCGAGTTTCGAGTTCTTCGTTCGCCCGTTGGAGGGCTTCTTCTGCTCGCTTGCGTTCGGTGATATCTTCGACAGTGCCTTCGTAGTAGAGGAGGGTTCCGTCTTCGTCGCAAACCGTGCGGGCGTTTTCAGAAATCCAAACGATCGAACCGTCGTGTCGGTAGATTTGCTGCTCGAAGCCGACGACGCGTCCTTCTGCGTGTAAGCGTCCCATGAATTGGTGTCGGCGATCGCGATCGAGATAGAGCAGGCGATCGTTACAACTGAGGCTAGTCACCAACGCCTCGGGAGACTCGAAACCGTAGATTCTCGCTAAGGCGGGATTTGCACTGAGATAGCGTCCGTCGGGGGCGATTTGATAGATACCTTCGACGGCGTTCTCGAAGATGTTGCGATATTTGGCTTCGGCGTTTTTCAGACCTTGAATGGCGCGGTGGCGTTCGGTCACGTCGATCCCGACGGTAAAAGCAGCGCGTCCTTCGTCGTATTTGCGGGCGGCGATGAGGTAACTATGGGATTCGCCGTAGACTTTGGCGGTAATTTCCTGAAAGGCTTCGGTTTCGACACTGGTAAAGAAGTCTCGCAGGAACTGCTCGAAGCGATCGCTGGTTTGCAGAAAGCCGATATCCTGTCCGATAAAGGCTTCGACGGGGAGATTGTAGGTGTTCGCCAGGTGGCGGTTGACGCCGAGATAGCGTAAATCGGAGCTAATCCACGACACCATTCCGGGAACGGCTTCGAGAATGGCTTGAAGTTGGTCTTTGGCCGATCGCAGTTCGTTTTCGGCTTGTCGGCGTTCGGTGATGTCGATCCCGACGGTAAAGGCGGCGCGTCCTTCGTCGTACTTTTGGGCGACGATGAGAAAGTCCCGCAGTTCTCCTTCCACGTCTGCTCGGACTTCACAAGTGGTTTCTCGTTCGGACTGCTCGAAAAAGTGGCGAACGAACGTGTAAAATTCCGAGCTGGCTTGCATGAAGCCGATATCTTTGCCGATAAAATGTTCGATCGGCAATCCAAACATCGCGGCTAACTGTTGATTGACGCCGAGGTAGCATAAATCGGAGCTAATCCACGATACGACCCCCGGAACGGCTTCGAGAGCGGCTTCGAGTTGGTCTTTGGCCGATCGCAGGGCGTTTTCTGCCATACTCCGCTCGACGATTTCGGCGACGAGTTGGTCGTTGGCTTCGATGAGGGCGGCGGTTCGTTCTTCGAGTTGAGATTCGAGGGTGGCGTTCGCGTCGTTGGGGTGGCCGTTACTGCTGGCGGATGCGGTTTGGGTTTCGAGCCGATCGACTCGTTGGCGTAGGGCGACGAGTTCTTCAATTAATTCTGTTTTCGTTTTGTCTTCGTCTCTCATGAGATTACGTCGCTCGACGGGGGAAGAAGTCATAGTTTTACCTGGGTTGCGATCGAAGTCGGCGTGATGGCAAACGACCGATGGTTGCACCCTACAATTTCCTGCGCGATCGTCCTGCGTCGAAAAAACGTCGTTCGTCCCGGTCGAGCGACGTTTTTTGATGGTGATGCGAGTTTCCCCTGACTGATAAACCTGTCGAACGGTTTCGATCGAAATTCCGATATCGTTCCAATACCCTATTGTACCGGTATTGTTGGGAGGCGAGGAGGGACGGCCGACCCCCCACAACGGCTTGCGACGGCGCGATCGCCAAGAAATCGCGGTTTTCGGGTGGGAATGAAGCGTTTTCGTTCGAGGAACGAGTATACCGCGAGAAGACCGGCGGCTGTGCGCTCGAGACTGTTCGTATCGTGCGATGGCGATCGGTGTTGTCCGTGTAAAACTTCATGTTCGATGTTGACCCTGATGTGCTGTGACCTGATGCGAACGTAGATGCCTTCAAACGTTATACGAGCTGAAAGGTTCGAGTTCCGGGCGATTTTCCCGAGTTGAGAACCGATCCAGAAAGGCGATCGTCCATTTGTCTAAACTTTCCGTCTCGGATCTCGGGCGATCGGGTCGAGACAATTTTCAGAATCGGCTCGGGAACGACTGACGGCGAGCGACTGAAGCCGGTCTGTAGCGTTTCTTAACAATTTGTCCCAGCATTCTCCAAAGTTTTGTATCCTATCTAGAGATATTTTTGAGTTTGCTCGAGGGGAGTCTTCATTTTCATGCCTTACTTATGGTATAAAGCCTTTCACTTAATCGGCGTTGTTGTTTGGTTTGCAGGACTGTTTTATTTAGTCCGGTTGTTTATTTATCATGTCGAAGCCGACGCCGAACCCGAACCCGCTCGTTCCATTTTAAAAAATCAATATCAAATTATGGAAAAGCGGCTGTACCACATTATTACCACGCCCGGAATGTTGGTCACGGCAGCAATGGCGATCGGGCTTATCACCACGGAACCCGAAATTTTAAAGTCGGGCTGGCTGCATATTAAACTCACGTTTGTTGCAGTTCTGATCGCCTATCATTTTTACTGCGGCCGCTTGATGAAACAGCTCGAGCGAGGTGAATGCAATTGGACGAGCAAACAACTTCGCGCCCTCAACGAAGCTCCGACACTTTTGCTGCTCGTTATCGTGATGTTGGCAGTTTTTAAAAATAATTTCCCAACAAATATCGCCCCGTGGTTAATTTTTGGTACAGTAGTTTTGATGGCGGCAACAATTCAACTTTACGCTCGTAAACGTCGTTTGGACAAAGAACGGGAACTGACTGAAGCCTCTCAATCTTAAGAGTTGAGTCTTCACCTCAGTTGTTAGGTGGGCATAACTGCTCACCTTTTTTATTAACGTGATTTTGACGAAACTAAAAAATAGCCGAAGGTAGTGCGGGTAAGCTTTTGAATTCCAGATCCAGGGCTAGTTTTTTGTCGCTATAGGTGTAGGCAATCAACCCAGCCAGCAGGTTAACGAGGAAGTCGAACACGCTGCGGTGGCGAGAACGATCGATTTGGCAGATGTTTTTGAGTGGGTCGTTAACCGATTCAATGATGGCTCGCTTGCAGAGCAAAATTTTGTCTATCATCTTTATCCCAAAAATTCTCTTCGTCGCACGCGAAAAATCCATAAAACTTTCGGGATTTTGCGATCGCCACCACCATCACCGAACCTCTAAATTTCAAGCGATCGCCAACCTGAGAAATTTCATCCCACTGTCCCATAAATCGGGAATCGCAAAAATCCCTATTAAGAGCGCTTCCCACTCTCCATCGGTTCGCGGACGAAGCGAATATAGAGATGTTTGAAGGTCGATCGCAACACTCGGGGCAATCCAAAATCGATCGGCATCAACGCCTCGGGAAGTTTCCAATCCGTCACGGCTAAATCGGTAGGTGTCGCGAGGGGAAATTCCAGAGTCTCGAACTTCGGACAAACCCCCAACCGCTGCGAGGCGACGACTGTGGGAACGATCGCCGGATCGACGTTGAGGAGATGAAGCAGCGCCAAATCCAAGGCGAATACGTCCGTCGAAGCTGCCAACACGCCGAGTTCGCGGGGTTCGCCGCCGCTGGGGCCGTTGCCTTCGTGACCGATAATACCGTCGAGAATCGTTAAATTGGGGGCGATCGATCGCGCCGTTTCCACCAACATTTCTGCAAAGCGATCGACATCTTTTCCGGCTTCGACGTGCCACCAGGCTTTCATTTTCCCCGGAACGCAACCGAAGAGGTTTTTGACCCCCATCGTCATCGTCAACTGGACGTGAGATTTCACTTTGGGCAGGTTGATGACGACGTCGGCGTCCATCGCCTCTTTCCCCAACCGCAGATGGTTAAAGTTGCCGTTTTCAGTGTCGTAGCGTTTTCCGCGAAATTCCACAATTGGCAAATCCAAGGCGTCCACGAGGGGAAGATAGCCGTTGGCTTTAGCGACACCTTTAGCACTTCCAAACGCCGGACTGTCCCCAAGAAACGGTTTTCCGCCGACCTCCTTCACCATTTGCGCCACCGCGTACACCACCTCGGGGCGAGTGACGCATTCCTTCGTCGGACGGGAACCCGTGAGAAGATTGGGTTTGAGCAATACGCGATCGCCCGGTTTGACGATCGCCCCCATTCCTCCCAGCGGTTCGAGTAACGGCTCGAGAGACGCCCGCAGCGCATCGGTTTCGTAGTAGCGCGATCGTATTAAACTGACAACTGACACAGTGATTTCCTCGTCAAGCGTTTTTTCGGTACGTTAACACAGTCCCTCTGTCCTATCTCGCCAAACACCTTCTATGCTTAAAGGTGAGGCAAAAGGCAAAAGGTCGAGAGGCAAAAGACAAGAGGCTATACAGCACTACTTCTCCTTTCCCTCGAGCCGGAAGCTCCCTTGCTCCCCCTCCGACCACACCGACACGGTAATATAGGGCGATCGTCGTATAGCAGTCGAACCGAATGGATACGCGGGAACTGAAATTTTTATTGAAACTGTTGGGGATGCCGGACTACCGAGCGCCAATTTCCCAAGTCAAGCCCAACAATCGCACCAAAGCGGCCGAGCGCGATCGCCTCTGCCATACCTTGTGCGATCGCGGTTTCGTCGATTGCCATGAAGAAATCGTTCAGTTTCGCATCGCACCGCCGGGAAACGCGCTGCTACGTCTCGATACGAGTCGGCTTCCTGTGACGGAAGATGAAATTAAAGTCTTGAAAGCTTGCGCGGAAGAGAGTATTTCCCCCAAAGACACCGATCTCGATACGGAACACCGCCAGGTCGTGATTCGCAAACTGGTCGAACGGGGCTTGATTAAAGCCGAAAAAACCATGATTCAAGAGGTTTGGCTGACGCCTCGCGGCCTCGACTACCTGCGCCACGAATACATCCCCAGCGGAAGCGCCCTGGAACTGAATTTGAACCACCTCGCCTGCTACCTTCAGTTTCTCCGCAAATTCGACAGTTCCCAAACCGATACCGAAGCCAAACCCCCGTCGAAACCCGTCCCCAAACCGGTCAATCCCCAGCGGCGTTTGACAGAAAAGCCCAACGACACCGATATTTGGTACGCCGTCGAAGAACTCGACCGACTGCTCGGAACCGATAACTACTTACCGATCTTCTACTTGCGCGAACGGCTACAGCCTCCCCTGACTCGGGAAGAACTCGATCTGGCCTTATATCGCTTACAACGGAGCGATCGCATCGAGTTAAGTTCTCTGCAAGAGGCCGCTCACTACACGAGCGAACAAATCGAAGCCGGGATTCCTCAAGATATCGGAGGTCCGCTGTTCTTTATCATCCGTACCTAGACGTATCGCTTTGTCGCCGAGGTGAACTATGACCGCGATCGATCGCATTATCCAACGGGAGCCGAACCCGTTCGACACGGAAACCTTTTGGTCGGGGAATTTTTGGCAAGAAGTTCAAAATCCCGATCTCACCGTCGATTCTATCCACCAAGACGCCCTCGACGAAATCGAAGCGGTTCTCGATCGCGTGGCGGACGACCGGCGATCGCGTACCATTCTCCTCGAAGGAGAAACGGGATCGGGAAAAACCTATCTTCTCGGACGCCTCAAGCGATCGATTCAAACCGGTAACGCGGACTCCGCCAGTCCTCGCGCCTTTTTCGTTTACGTCGAACCCTTCACCGCCAGCGATTACATTTGGCGACATATCCTCCGCTACACGGTCGACAGTCTCCTCGAAAAACCTGAAGGCCAAGACAAATCGCAAATTCTCCTCTGGCTCGAAGACCTCTCAGACGTTCAACAAGGAGGATTCATCGATTGGCTGCGGGGGGGCGTCCGTCAGATTTTCGTCCGCAAACTCCTCGAAGCCTATCCCTCGGGAATCTACAACGCACAGGAGTTTTTCGGCGCTCTCTACCACCTCACCAACCCCGAGTTATACCCCATCGCTTGCGAGTGGTTGCGCGGCGACGACCTCGACGAAGACTCGCTGCGAAAGTTGGGCGTGCAATCGACCATCGACACGGAAGACGCCGCTCAAAAAACCCTAGCCAACTTCGGACGCATCGCCGACGCCACACAGCCGATCGTCCTTTGTTTCGACCAACTCGACAACATCGCTCGCAACAGCGACGGAAGCCTGGATTTACAATCGCTGTTTCGCGTTAACGCCATGCTCCACACGCAGAAAGTCAAAAACTTTCTGTTCGTCATCAGCATCATTACCGATACTTGGAGACAAAACCAGGCTCGCATTCCCGCCACCGATCGCGATCGCATCGATACGACGATTCGCCTCAAACAAATCACCCTCGATCAAGCCGAAGCCCTCTGGGCCAGTCGCCTCTACCTACTGCACCGCCAAACCTACCCCCAACCGGAATCTCCCATTTATCCCCTGGCTCGCCAATATCTCGACGATAAATTTCCGGGGGGAAAAACGCGACCCCGCAACACGCTGATTTTGGGGCGGCGACTGTATCAGGAATCGAAACTCGACCGACTGCAATCGGGGATCGTTCGCAATGGCGGAACCGAGTTTTCTCACAACGGGTCGAGTCCTTCGCTCCCGCCAAAAGTTCCCACAGACGCCACGAGCGACCCCGCTGCGGCGTTCAAACTGGTGTGGTTGAAAAAATTCAAGCAAACGGAAGAACGGGTCAACCGCCTGCGTCAGTACGCCGCTCCCGAGTTGATGCAGATGCTGGCTGAAGCCCTCAGCGTCTTGAAAGTCGAAGACGTGCGATCGCGCCTGCTTCCGAGTCGGACTTACGCCAGTTATTCGTTAAGCTATCGCGCCCCCGGAACCCCCGATCGCGTGGGGGTGGTGTGGTCGGAAGACGCCAATATGGTGAAGTTTTTCAACCTCCTCAAAGCCTGTCGCGAAGCCCTCGATCGCAAGCTCTGTCACACGCTGCAACTGGTTCGCGCCGAAGGAGTCGGCTCGCCGAGCAATCGCGGCTATCAACTCTATACAGAGATTTTCAGCGACGATCGCAACAACCATTTCATGTCAGATTTGGTGTCGGTGCGCTATCTTTCGACCTATCACACCCTCGTCAACGACGCCCTGTCTGGAGAACTGGTGGTGGGAGAAGAAACCCCCGACCTCGATCGCCTCGAATCTCTGACTCGTCAAACGGAGGTTTTGAAAGACTGTCCGCTGTTGCAACAATTGGGCTTTTTTGAAACCACCGTCGCCCGCGAGGAAGCTGAAGCCTCCCTTCAAGCCATCGAGGATTTCATCGTCAACCGCGTCGTCAACCAACAGTGTATGGCGATCGAACAACTCATCGAAGAAGCGATCGCCCAATTCGGCGGCGTCAGCAAACAACAGGTTCACCAACTCATCGAAACCCTTTCCCTCAGCGATCGCCCCGTACGAATTCTCGATCCCGACCTTCCCCTCGAAGAACAGCTCGTTATCGCCCAAACGTAAATGGTGACCCGAGACTGGTGACTGGAGACTGATAACTATGGCTTCTATCGAGCAGCTCGTCCAACGCGCCGTCAATCCGTTCGACTCGACGACCTTCCGGCCGGGGAATTTTTGGCACGAAGACCGCCCGGCCCACGCTACGATCGAATCGATCCACCAGGAGATCGTCGCAGAAATCGAACGGATTCTCGAGACCGTCGCAGGCGATCGCCGCAGTCGCACGATTTTACTGTCGGGGGACTCGGGATCGGGGAAAAGTTTTCTGCTGAGTCGCCTCAAACAGCGGTTGAATCCCCAAGCTTTTTTCACGTATATCGGCCCCTGGCCGGAAAGCGATTATATTTGGCGTCACACCCTACGCCACACCATCGACAGCCTGACTTACGTTCCCGAGGGAGCGCAGGAATCGCAACTGTTGCTGTGGTTGAAAAGTCTCTCGGCCTTTCGCGATCGCGGCTTTCTCAAACGTCTCATCGGCGAACGCCATCTCTTCGTCCACAACTTCAAATCGACCTATCCCACGGGAATTTACAACGCCAACGAGTTTTTTAGCGTTCTCTACCACCTCACCGATCCACAACTCTATTCTCTGGCGTGCGATTGGCTCAAAGGGGACGATCTCGACGACGAAAGTTTGAAGGCGTTACACGTCAGCAGTTCCATCGATACCGAACACAAAGCCCAGAGTATTTTAGGAAACTTCGGACGCATCGCCACTGCAACTCAGCCGATCGTGTTGTGTTTCGACAATCTCGATAACGTCGATCGCAGCGATCGCGGCTATATCGACTTACAGGCGTTGTTTAATGTCAACTCCATCGTCCACAACCAAAAGCTGAAAAACTTCCTCGTCATCGTCAGCATCGTCACCAATACCTGGAACGAAAACGCGCGACACGTCCAACCGGCCGATCTCGCCCGCATCGATACCGAACTGCACCTGCGCCCCATCGATATCGATCGCGCTCAGCAGCTTTGGGAAACCCGTTTAGCCCCGCTTCACCGCCAAGCGGACAGTCCGCCCCCTTCTTCCCTGTATCCCCTGTCTCGGGAGGCTCTCGAACGGAAATTTCCCGGCGATCGCGCCCTTCCCCGATCGGTGTTGATGTTAGGGCGATCGCTCTTTCAACAGGCGAAAATCGGCGTCGCCAACGGGGGATCTCCCCACTTCGAGACGCCTGTGATGTCGGAGGTTGAAGACGGAGGCGATCGCCCCACTGACGAACTGGCCGCCTTCAAACTCACCTGGGAAACCGAACTGGTACAAGTCCAGTCGAAAGTTCGCCACATCCGCCAGTTTTCAGCACCGGAACTCATGCAAATGTTGCGTCAAGTTCTGGAAGTTTTAGGCGTGACGGGCGTTCGCCCCAAACTTCTTGAAAGTCCCACTTACGGACGTTATTCTTTAAGTTTTTATTGGTCGTTCAAATTCGGTCGCGTCGGGGTTATTTGGATTGAAGAGCCGAATTTAGTCAGTTTTTGTCGGGTGATGAAAGCGGCTCAAGAGGCTTTAGAGAAAAACACCTGTCAGTTTCTATATCTCATTCGGGCTGAAAATTTAGGAGTTCCCCGAAATCAAGGATATCGCCGTTATAAAGAGTTGTTTGTCGATTCGATCCACCGTCACATCATTCCCGATCTCGACTCGCTTCATATTTTGGAGACCTATCACAATTTAGTGAATTCTGCAAAATCGGGAGATTTCGTCCTCGGCGATCGCGCGATCGATTTTGAGGAGTTGAAAGCGTTAACGGTGCGAGCAGAAGTGTTACAAGATTGTCGATTGTTACAAAAGCTCGATGTCTTCAGTCACGATTTGGGAAGTTTGCTCGAAATTGAAGAACGCGATCCCTTCGATCGCGTTAAAGAATATATTTTCGCACTCGTCAAAACTCAACAACTCATCGGACGAACGGTATTAGTCGAAAGTACCAACGCGCAATTTCCCGATTTCCAAAAAGATGACATCGATCGAGCCATTTCAACTCTTTGCCAAGAAAATCGTATCGCTATCCTCAACCCCGATTCTAACCCGGAAGAACACCTGATTGGTTACGTCATATCGTCGTAACGTAGCCTCACTGTCAAATTTCCAATCGAAACTGAAGTTTCTGGAATTAACCGAAATTGGTGTTTGCAAACAAAAAATTCAATTTAAAATCAATTGGAATTCCGAAAATAGTAAGGTTGGGTTTCGGCTTCGCTCAACCCAACCTGCGGCGATCGAAACTCAAATCCTACTGAAATGCTTCCATCCGTTCCGGTTCTTTCAACGAACGACCGAAGGGAAATAGCGACATGGGAATCAATTTAATATGTTGCTTCGCAAAGGGCAATCCCACAATAGTAATCGCCAAAATTGCCGCATGGGTCAAATGAGAAATTGCAATTTCCCAGCCAAACAACACGATCCAAACGATATTAAAAATAATGGTAAGCGTGCTGTTGGCGCTCTTATCTTCAATGATTTCCTTACCGAAGGGCGTCATCGTCGCAAAACCCAATTTAATGGTTTGCAAGCCGAACGGAATGCCAACAATGGTGACGCACAACGCCAAACCTCCGATAATATAACCGAGTCCCGACAGGAACCCGCCGAAAATCAGCCAGATGATATTTCCAAGTAAACTCATTGGGAACTCCCGGTCTTGGTAAAGTTTGAAGACGCGACTCGCAGACTCGACCCTCGCCTCACTATCGATCTAACACAATTTCTCTCATGGACGACAAAACTGCACGAAACTTTCTCATCGACCAAGGAATGACGTTAGAGACACGGCGCAATCCCGATGCGTTCTTAATGCTCCTCGAACGGGGAAACGCACCGATTCCCGGTCAGATGACCTCGATTTTGCTGGCGTTGAAGGTGTTGTATCGATCGCTCGAAGGTCGATCCCAGATCGATCGCGAGTTGACTTACGCCTTGCATCTGCTGGTGTTGGAAAGTCAGCGTCAGTTCGAGCGAGGTCGCAATTGCGGCGTGTCCTGGCCGCCGCTGTTGGCGGAGGATTTGAACCGCTTGGAACGCGCCGTGGCGAGCATTTTTACCGGGAAATGGCAGGATTGAGACCAGAGGCGATCGAACCTTGACGATCGACTCTGGCCAAATCACTCCGCTGTCTCTTCCCCGTAGCGGTGTTACACGCAACGCCGTTACGGGGAACATAACACAATCTCTTTAGTGATGTCAGAAAGACTGGTCAAAAGGAATATTTGGCTATAATAGATCTAATAACGAGGTAGTTCGTCATGAGCCAGGTTGTTCTGACGCCACAAGTCCAAAATCAAATCGATTCTTTTGCTCGCGCTAGGCAGGTGGATTCCAAGGTTTTGGAAGAATTTGCCTATTTCCTGATTCAGAGTTGGGAACAAAAGTCAAAGCGAGCTACTAAACCCCCAACTATCGATGAATTAAAGCAAGGGGTTTATCGTCGTTTCAAGGTTGACAATACGCCTGCTTTAAAACAATCGGGAGCTTTTCGGATGGCGACTGATGGAATGGATAAATTTGATTTGCGATTCAAAGAAGCTTGGGAATTGCTCTATCGTAAATTTGTGGGCATTATCCCAGGGGAAGAAAATCAAACGGGATATGGCTGTATTAATGGAATTAATGTATTTCAATACTTTAAACCCTGGCAGGTCTTTGGATTAGATCCTAAGACTGCTACCGACCAGGATATTAAAAAATCCTATCGAAAATTGTTAAAAATTTATCATCCTGACAATCCAGATACGGGAGATAGAGAAATTTTTGAAAAGTTAGAAGTGATGTACAAAAGTATCATTGCTAAATTTTAACCATGAGTTTCGATCGAGAAATTTTCTTCATTCGAGAAACAAATCTTGCTGATGCTTTAGGACTTAATTATGAGTACAAATTCGAGGAATTTTTGGAAATAATTGATTATTTAGTAGAATATGGAGAAAACAATATCAGACTTAAGGAATGGGTGCATTTTATAGTAGAAAGACGAGTCAACAATCAACCAATCAGAGTTTTTTCAATGGAAGGAGCGCTCGCGGCTACGAAATATTTCGATTTGGAGCAAATAATAACTAAAGGTTCAGTCAAAAACGTATTAAATTTTATCGAAGAGTATCGCATCAATAAAATTGATGCAGAAGTCTGCAAAGCGATCGGCAATAATAGCTCGTCTTTAGTTCTAAGATACGGACGCCATTGGCTCAGCCAGAAAGATGTTGTGAATATTTTTAAAACCAATTACAAAAGGCTAAAAACAGCGTTACACAATATTCAAAATTCGGAATTACCGATGCAGCGAGATGTAGATTTTTGCGACTATGAAAGCACTCGTTTTTTCTCGTTGTCTGGTTTAGAAAAAATAAGTCAAGAATTGTCAATTAAATTACGTAATGAAGAGAGACGTGAATACTGTGAAAGAGTGAACGAAGTCGCTCCACCAACGATCGAAGGTCTGGCCGGGTGCATCTCAGTTTTGCAAAAATATTGCTAAAACAGAGTGCCATTTAAGTAAGCACAGCGTAAAGAAAGAATCTTAGAAACATTCTCTACTTTCCATTGCGCTCCCGATATTTTGACTCGCATTCCGATTTGCTTA
>NZ_JAQNCQ010000029.1:0-9837 GCF_028368005.1 Geitlerinema sp. CS-897
ATTTTCGGGTGAGGAACAGGTAACTAACCTCCTTAAAAACCTGGCATCGAAAGATGAGAACCGATGATTACTGAAGTTTGGCGGTTCCACAGGTCAAATAGCTCGTGTGGGTAAAAGCTTCAAGCGTCAAGCACGGAGACTTAGAATTTTTGAAGAACTCCACGCTCTCGGTCGGGCAGACCGGAACAGGTATCCCCCCTTAGCCCCCCTTGGTAAGGGGGGTTGGGGGGATGCGAAACGCGCCGGCGTGATGAAGATCTCTGGACATTTGGCTTACGGGTCAAATATGTAAGTCTTGTCGTTGAACTAAGAATCCCCACGCCGTGATAGCTGGGGAGTGTCAAAACTATCCCGTTTCTAACACTCTCATGCGGGGAGAAACGTTTAACTCGCCTCAAATTGTCTATGACGATCGCAACTTACCTTGGCTGTGGGTGGGAAGCTCATCGACCAATCATATTTGCTTCGTTCGAGCAAATTCGAGTTTCGTTCGACCCGTTCGAGTGTTAGATTTCCGTTTGTAAGTGGCGTGTGTGAGAATTCTAGCATAAGTCTACTCGTAGGGTGCGTTAGCGGGTGAAAGAATGTGGCAGAATTCAAATTCATGTACTTCCCGCGAACGCACCACCCACAATTTATCGACAATCTTGCGGGTTTTGTTACAGTAAAATTGAACCTACGACCTTCCAAGACCCATGACGAAGAAACTCACCATCCAACTGTCTGACGAACTCGAACAGCGACTTGCACAACGCGCTACCCAACTCAATCTGTCTCCAGAAACTTTCATCCTGCAAACTCTAACTCGCTCTCTCGAACTTCCCCAAGATCGACAAACACAGCCGACCCAATGGCCGGAGGAAATTCTCCACTTTACAGGAATTCCCGACTTGATTCCATTTGAAGATAACCGCGAAGAACTTCTTCCTCCTGAAGTAGCAGAATTGTTCTAATGCGTTACTTACTCGATACTTGTGTAATTAGCGACTTCGTGAAAGGAGAAATCGGTACGCAAACTCGAATGAAACAAACGTCTCCTAACGATATCGCAGTTTCGAGTATTACCGTCATGGAATTACGCTATGGTTTGAAGCTCAATCGGAAACGAGAATCAGAAATTACGCCGCTTCTGACTCGGTTCATGGATGCTGTTACCGTTTTGTCTTTTGATTCAGAAACTGCAGAGCAAGCTGCTCAAATTCGTCAGTTTCTCAAAACGTCAGGACAGCCAATCGGAGCTTATGATGTTTTGATTGCTGCTACCTCTTTACAACACGGTTTGATTATGGTTACAGCAAACGTCCGTGAATTTCAGCGAATTCCTAATTTAAACATTGAAAATTGGCGGCAGACGTAGTAATCCCTCGTAGGGTGGGTTAGTAGATTAGAAAACGATGTATTCTTCTGGTGAATTCCGAAAAAAGATTTTCTTGAAGATTGAAAGTATATTGTACACTTGACATCCTCACCACCGAAGGAAGGACTACGATCGCCCAAACCTCATGACTTAGGTTCCTGCTTTGCAGCACTTCCGCTAGATCCCTTCCCCCAGAACCCCGGCATCTCCAAGATGCCGAGGATCTCAACCTCGTCCCCACCTCATCCCCACCTCACACCGCGATGTAACGTTTTATAAACACCGTCTCGAACCGGAAGCCGAACCCGCACAATACAAAAGGTTCAGCCCGACAACACCCAAGTTACGATGCACTTACTGATTCCCGCCGCCGGTTCGGGGCGTCGCATGGGGAGCGATCGCAATAAACTTCTCCTTCCCCTCCTCAACAAACCCGTCATCGCCTGGACGCTCGAAGCCGCCGACGCTTCGAGCCAAATCGAATGGATTGGCTTGCTCTGTCAACCTCACGACTGGGACGACTTCAAAACCATCCTCAGCCAACTGTCGCTGAACAAACCCGTGCGTTTTATCCAAGGGGGCGACACGCGACAACAATCGGTGTACAACGGCTTGCAAGCCCTCCCCGACGACGCCACCCACGTCTTAATTCACGACGGGGCGAGATGTTTGGCGACACCACAACTGTTCGATCGCACTTGCGACGCCTTGAAAACCTGCGCCGGACTCATCGCCGCAATTCCCGTCAAAGATACGATTAAAGTCGTAGACGAGGCGATGACGATTTGCGACACGCCCGATCGCAACAACCTTTGGGCGGCGCAAACCCCCCAAGCCTTCGACGTCAAACTCCTCCAACAATGTCACGATCGCGGCCGTCGCGAAGGTTGGGAAGTCACCGACGATGCAGCCCTGTTCGAGAAATGCGGCTTGTCGGTGAAAATCGTCGAAGGAGAAGAAACCAACCTGAAAGTCACCACCCCCATCGATCTCACCATCGCCGAATTTATCCTGCACCATCGGTAATTCGAGGGGTCTCAATTTGCGATCGCTTGAGATCGCCTTACATTAAACTAGAAGACTAGACCATCCCATCCATAACAACCGAGAACCCATAGCAAACCCCTTAACCCTGCCATGCCACGGACACAACGCAACGATAACTTCATCGACAAATCCTTCACAGTGATGGCAGACATCATCTTGAAGATTTTGCCGACCAAACAGTCCTCGAAAGAAGCCTTCGCCTACTACCGCGACGGAATGTCCGCTCAAGCCGACGGCGAATATGCCGAGGCGATGGAAAACTACATAGAAGCCCTCAAACTCGAAGAAGATCCCAACGATCGCAGCTATATCCTTTACAATATCGGTCTGATCCACACCAGTAACGGCGAACACGAGAAAGCCTTAGAAAAATACTTTGAGGCTGTCGAACTCAATCCCCGGATGCCCCAAGCCTTCAACAACATCGCCGTCATTTACCACTTTCGCGGCGATCGGGAAAAAGCTGCCGGGAACGCCGACGAAGCCGAAGAGTGGTTCGACAAAGCCGCCAGCTACTGGAAAGAAGCCGTACGTCTGGCACCGAACAACTACATCGAAGCCCAAAACTGGATGAAGACCACCGGACGCGGTTCGATTGACGGATTTTAAACGAGTTTCAAGGAGAACTGATGACCCAGATCGACAAACAGGAAATCCATAAAGTGGCGCATTTGGCGCGTCTGGAAATGACGGAAGCCGAAGAAGAAGAGTTTTCAAACCAAGTGAGCGAACTGCTCGACTATGTAGAGCAACTGCAAGAACTCGACACGGACAACGTGCAGCCCACGGCTCATATTATGGACATGAGAAACATCGCGCGAGCGGACAAACACGCTAGTTATCCCCATCGCGACGATTTGCTCGACAGTGCGCCGGAACAAGAAGGTGAATTTTTCAAGGTTCCTAAAATTTTGTAAACTTCTGCCACACGTAGGTTATCGGTTTCTGGCGTCTGAGACATTCCAATTTTAGTTCGTCGGTTTTTTAACCATACAATTGACTTTATGTCAAGTTTCGTTCGGGCGATCGCCACGGCGAAATATTGTCATAAACGCACTATATCCCTGAAATTTTATAGATTTCGGGGTTTTTTGTGGGCGATCGAAAAATGGATGACGGTTGAAGAACTGACAACGGGGTGGCGATCGCACGTTTCGAGCGATCGCCGCTCTGACAGAACTGTGTACGTTGGTAACAAAGTTAAGCCTATATCCCAGTTGTCACGGGTGACCTGTATACAAAAATCTCTCTGCTACGCTAAATGTAGAATTGATGGATCCGATCTACCCTACCAATAGTGTATATACCTCGTTTATGCCTCAGTTTTCTCTAGATCTGAAAAGCGATCGCCCCCAAACTCCAATTTTAGGAGATCGGGTTTTCCCGCGAGGCTGACACGATAGAAAGACGGACGATTGAGAAGCGTTTTTAGAGATGACTTTCCATTTCAGAAAAATCGATCTACAATCAAATTAATATATTCCATCGTGCTTTGTGTATTTTGTTTTCACAAAGTTTCTTTGCAAGAATATTTTCAAAAATTAATTTTAAATCACACCAGCTACCAAGCTTAAAAGTAGGTTAAAGTTGTCGATCTTAAGCTTTTACTTCCAAAATTCGTGTATTTCCTCCTATCGATCGCGATCTCGAACTGAGTAAGGTTCGATCGATCCGGTCGCCGAGACAAATGAATTCAATGCGTTTATTTTATGTACTTTCAATCTCAGATCGTCATTCCTAAAAAGGTTATTCGTTCGAGCGATCGCTGCCAAAGTTCGCGTTTAGAATTTCCGAGTTTCTAAATTCGATCGGAGTCAAAAAATTGTTTTAAAAATCAATTTTACCAGAAACTCCTGCCCCCAAAACTGACTATGCGTTGGCTTACATCCCCCACCTCAACTCGATGGAAACCTCCTTTCCGGTTTGTCATCGTCGTCCCCTTCGTCTTACAAATTTGTGCCGCCGTAAGTTTGGTTGGATGGTTATCGTTTCGTAACGGACAGCGTGCCGTCAACGATCTCGTCGTGCAGCTAGAAGAAGAAGTCAACACGCGGGTCAAAGAACGACTCAACGCCTATCTCGCCGTTCCCCACGCCATCAATCGAAGCAACGCCAACGCCTTAGATCTCGGACAACTCGATCCCGACGACCTGCAATCGATGGAACGATACTTTTGGCGACAGATGCAAACCTTCGATCGCCAAGTCAGCTATATCCAATTTGCGCGGGCTGACGGCGAATTTGTCGGAATCGAACTCAACGACGACGGCACGCTAAACTACCAAATTACCGAAAACAGCGGAGAGCTACGCAACTATTCCATCGACGAAAACGGCGATCGCGATCGACTCCTAGCCGCCGCCCCCAACTACGATCCTCGCCGACGCCCGTGGTATCGCACCCCGTACCAAGCCCAAAAACCCACCTGGACGTCCGTATACGCTTGGATTCATCCTCCCACCCTCGCCACCTCTCTCGGAGAACCCTATTACGACCCAAGCGGTGAATTTCGCGGCATTTTAGCCATCGACTGGAGCATCGAACAACTCAGCGGCTTTCTACGAACCCTCAAAATCGGCAAATCGGGCAAAGTCTTTATCGTCGATCGCAGCGGAAAGCTCGTCGCCAGTTCCGCCGACATCCCACCGTTCGAGCTGTCCGACGGACAACCCCAACGCCTGCGAGCGAGCGAATTCGACGATCCCCTCATTCGCCAAACCGCCCGTTATCTCATCCAAACTTACAGCGACTGGGAACGAGTCCCGAAAGCCCGAGCGCTAGACTGGAAACTCGAAGGCGATCGCTACTTCGCCCAAGTCTTGCCCTTTACCGACAAAGCCGCCACCGGACTCGATTGGGCGATCGTCGTCGTCGTCCCCGAAGCCGACTTCATGGCTCAGATCGACGCCAACACCCGCACCACCATCGCCCTGTGCGTTGCTGCCCTTCTCGTCGCCACAGGATTGGGCATTTGGACGGCCAGTCGGATTACCCGTCCTCTCGAACGTCTCAGCCAAGCCAGCAGCGACGTGGCTCGAGGAGAATTCGAGCGACGAGTTCACGAAAACGGCATCCGCGAGCTTCAAAAACTCTCCGATTCCTTCAACCAAATGGCCGCCCAACTCCAAAGTTCCTTTGCAACCCTCGAAGAAACGAACCGCCATCTCGAAGAGCGCGTCGAAGAACGCACGCAACAGTTCCAAGCCGCCAAAGAAGCCGCCGAAGCTGCCAACCAAGCCAAAAGCGAGTTTCTCGCCAACATGAGTCACGAACTGCGAACGCCTCTCAACGGCATTCTCGGCTACGCCCAAATCCTACAGCGCAGCTCGGATCTCAACCAACACCGACAGGGCGTCGAGATCGTTCACCAATGCGGCTCGCACCTACTGACGTTAATTAACGACGTTCTCGACTTATCCAAAATCGAAGCTCGGAAAATGGAGTTGTACGAGAACGAATTTCACTTTCCGGCCTTTCTAACGGGAGTAGCTGAAATCTGCCAAATTCGCGCCACCCAAAAAGGACTGGGCTTTACCTACCGGTGCATTTCTCAACTTCCCGAAGTAATCCGAACCGACGAAAAGCGATTGCGACAAGTCCTCATCAACCTGCTGGGAAATGCCGTCAAATACACCAAACAGGGAGCCGTGAGCTTCCGAGTCGGCGTAATCGGCCATCTCGAAGCCACCGATGCCCGTTCCGACATCGCTGGCGAAGCGTCGGTCAAAGTGCGGTTCGAGATCGAGGATACCGGAATCGGCATCAGCGACGAACAACGCGAGAAAATTTTCCATCCGTTCGAGCAAGTGGGAGAAGCGGCCCAGATGTCCGAAGGAACGGGATTGGGGCTGGCGATCGCTCAAAAAATCGTCGCCATGATGGGAGGACAAATCCAAGTTCGCAGCATTTTAGGACACGGCAGCACCTTTTGGTTCGATTTAGTCTTACCGATCGCGCGAGACTGGGCGAACGTCGCGGCCGCCCGTCACGATAAAGTCGAAGGATACCAAGGGCCCAGAAAGACCGTTCTTCTCATCGACGACAAATGGGAAAACCGCTCGGTGGTGGCTCAGTTGCTGAAACCTCTCGGGTTCGAGGTTATCGAAGCACGAGACGGACGAGAAGGAATCGAGTTAGCCGAGCGTCACCAACCCGATTTAATTATCACCGACTTGGTCATGCCTCGACTCGACGGGTTCGAGGCGATCCGACGCTTGCGTCAAAAGCCGGAGTTCCAGCAAACACCGATTATTACCTCCTCCGCCAGCGTTTTTGAAATCGACAAGTCCCGCAGCCAAGAAGCGGGAGGCGACGACTTTCTCCCCAAACCCGTCCAAGTTGAAGAGTTGCTCGATTTGCTGCAACTGCATCTTCAGATCGATTGGCAGTACGCCGAAACACCGCCAGCGATCGCGTCCCAACCCACAGAATCGGCGATCGCTTCAAACGGAAAACATCCGATCGGTCCGCCGCCAGACGTGTTAGAAGAGCTGTTACATATGGCCAAGCGAGGTCATCTCAAAGGCATTAAAGAACGCGCCCGACAGCTCGCCGCCGAAGACGAACAATACAGTCCGTTCTCGCAAAAAGTTTCCCAACTCGTCAAGGGGTTTCACGAACGGGCGATTTTAGACCTCTTACACCACTATCAACAGTTAACAGTCGATCGTTGAAATCGCCAGTCACCAATGAGGACAGTTAACCAATTTGCCCCATCTCAACATCACCCCATCTCACCATCACCTCTCAATCCCCCAATAATGCTAAGGTTGTGCCAGGTCGTTGGTTTCAATTTTGGCTGCGTTATGAATCAACTTAAATTTCTCATCGTTGCGATTCCGAGCTTTGTGGGAAGCTTCATCGCCATCGATTTTCTGTACTACCTGTACAAAACCCTCAATCCTCACCCCACACCTCAATCTCACCACAACCCTCTGGTTCAGGAAGCGGTTTTGCTGTGTCAGCGTTTGGTCGAGGCCGAACGGGAGGCGTTTCAGGCGTATTTGAAATCGCCCGATGTCGATACCCTCAAGCAGTGGAAAGAACGTATCGTTCAACTGCGTCAACTGTACGCCAAAGCCGATATGCGCTATCAACGCCGCATCGCCAAGTTTGCGTAAACTGTTCCACGAAGAGAATTCATCTAGTCAGATCCCCGTCATCTTAGAGAGACCGGGGATCTTTCAGTAAACTACCATTCATCATCGCTTAGCGATAGATAAATGGCTTTCCGTAGCCCTGAGACTGCAAAACAGCCCCGAACCTCCGGGCCGGTTTACGGCGACCCCAATCAATTCGATAACCTTGGAACCATTGTCGTCAGCATCGCCAAGCCAGCCACAATTCCCGCATCGAAACGTCTTACCCTGACGATAGGACTTTCCTTTGACCGGATGGATATGCAGGCAGTGATGGCACGTTTGGCTGCTATAAGCAGGCGGCACGGCAAGCACCAACACGCCTTCAGTTATTCCCTTGTAAGACAGAAATTGCCGCAACTGATAAAACGCCCAGCTATTCGAGCGGCGGCGTTCGGTTTGGTTGCGAGGCTGTTGGTTGGTTCGCTCTCGAATCCCGGAAAGGTCTTCGATGGCAATAAATAGGCCTTGCTGTTTCGCAAAATCGACGATCTGACGACTGATATTATGATTTAGCCATTGTTGGTAGCGTCGCTCCTTGCCCGACAGCCGTTTCAAGACCTGTCTCGCCCGACGGCGAGTTGACCTTGTGCCTTTCGAGGCTTTTTTTTGGAGCGACGCCCGAACGCGAGCGTACTTGTCTCGCTTTTCCTGAATGTCTTTGCCGTTCCAGCGCTGCCCTTTTGACGTTACGGCAATGTCGCGGCGTCCCAGATCCACACCCACAGCACTTTGCGAATCGCACATTTCTGGCGCTGACCTTTTGACCTGGATGTGGAGATAATACAGACCGTCGCGATGCTTGCACAGTTGCGCCGAAGTCGGCTTTTGTTCGCTCAGTTTCCCTTTCTGGTAAGGGGCGGCAACGATGGGGACTCGAACCCGCCCACTCGTTGTAGAAAGGCTAACCGTCCAATCGTCTTCCCGGAATGAAAACACTCTCGCATCGTAATCGACACTGGTGGGTTTGAATGCGTTGACTTCGCGCCCTTTTGCCTTTGCCGTTTTTCGGTTTGCGGCGACTCGCGCACAGGCCCGAACCGCAAGATTGGCACTCAGTCCGAAGGATTCTCGCAGTTGCCGATAGACCAACGACTGAATTGTTGTTTTGCTGGTCACAGCCGGACGAACGACAGAGTTTGTAAGGTTACAGGCTGCGGCAAATGCTTGTGCCGTCGCATCGAGGGCGGCACTTTGCTCGGCGGTGGCCTTTAACTGGCAAACGACAGTCAGGATTTGTTCCATGCGATAATTGTACTATTATTTGAGGGTTGCCGCGCAAGTCTTAAAGTTGCTGTCCCGGCATTCCTCCCGCGCTTCAATCAGAGATTAGAAGCGGAGCATCCTGCCGGGGTTTGGTGAAAAGGGAAGAGGGAAAAGTGAGGATGATTTCTACTGTCGACCTAAAAACTGTCGAACTTCCTCCGCCGTCGGTTGAGCGGCGATCGCACCGGGTTTCGTTGCCGTCAATCCCCCCACCGCACTAGCGTACTCCACCATTTCTCGCACCGTCTCCGCCTCCTGCAACGCCTCAACCCCCCGCAAACAGAGTTGGTGAACGAATCCCGCCGCGAAGCCGTCTCCCGCTCCCGTAGTATCCTGCGCCTGCACCGAAAACGCCGGAATATCCCCAGCCACCTCGCCGAAACAGTAAGAACAGCCGCGACTGCCTCGCGTCACCAACACCCCGCTAACCTGGGGCAGATGTTGCGCCACCACCGCCGCCTCGGGCGTCTCGAACAACCATTGAGCTTCGTCGTCCGAGAGTTTGAGGAAATCCACCGTTTCCACGATCGCTCGAATCTTCGCCTTCGCCGCCGCTGCATCCTGCCAAAATACCGGACGCCAGTTCACATCGATGAGAACCCGAACACCGTGTTTCTGCGCCAGTTCCCGCGCCCTTGCGATCGCCGCCTCGCTATCGGGACAGGCCATTTCCAGGGTTCCCGTCACCAGGAAGTCCGCCGACTCGAAGAGAGATTCCGGTAACGCCTCAGCTTGTAGGTGCGTGTCCGCGAACTCGCGGGTATCGAACTCGCCAAATCCGGCAAACTCGCGATCGCCTTCCGTCGTGCGTACCACGTACACCTGTCGCGTCGGTGCCGTCGGGTGTCGCTGAATTCCCGTGCGATCGACCCCCACCTCTTCTAACAATCGCACTAACTGATTTCCCGGTTCGTCTTCCCCGATACATCCAACGAATCCCGCCGAAGTCCCCAGTTTCACCAACGCACAGGCAACGTTCGCGGGTGCGCCGCCGGGGTACGGCGTCCAAGATTCGACCGCTTCGCCGGG
>NZ_JAQNCQ010000030.1:0-11151 GCF_028368005.1 Geitlerinema sp. CS-897
ATCGCCCAACAGCCAAGCTCGGCGGGCCCAAGCTAACTGCATTCCAAATAGCTGTACCGCCTCAAGCTGCGGACGTTCCCACTGGCGATCGCGATAGTCTGCCGCCACCAACACCGAGGTCGGCTTACATCCCGGTGTCGTTCGCAAGGCCAGCGCCCGCACGTTCAACGACGTCAAATGACACAGCCATCGTTGACTGGTCGTCGGAAGCCGTTCCAACGGAATCGGACCGACGATTCCCTCTCGCGACAGCGCCTTGAGAATCAACTTATCTTTCTTGACCAAAATCGCCGGAGTTCCCGACATCGCATATTGGGGGTCGCCCACGTAGACGGCGTGCGTGTATCCCGTTTTCGCCCCCGGTTGCCACGTCACCAGTGCCAAAAACGGTACGTTCGAGACGCGTCCCAAACGAGCGAGCAGCAGTTCTTCGAGTCCGGCCAAACTGCTAGACTCGCATAACTCCTTCGAGCCGTCACAGAGTTCCCGTACCAGCGTTTGATGTTGTTGGTTTCTTTGCTGGAGTTGCCACTGGCGTAACAGAGCGCCCACCTGACGGCTCGCTAGAGCGACCAGTTCTCGATCGCCCACCGTCCAAGTGCGGGGTCCCGTTCCCGAGACCACCAACAACGCTTCGGGAAGCTGTCCGGGAGTGGTATTGCCGATCGACAGCGCCTTGAGACCCGCCGCCACGAACGCTGGTTGCCAAGCCGTAAACCGCATATCTGCACCCCCGTCGAACGTCGAGCTTCGTTGGGCGTCCTCGTCGAGTTCCCAGCCTTCGATGGCGATCGTTCCTTCACTGCGTTCGAGGAGCTGCCAATCGACGAACGAAAGGGGGGGAACTCCCGACTCAAAGGGCGAGCCGATCGTAGAGGGATATTCGTAAACCACCTCAAACTGATTGGTGTGCAAGTCGGCCGCCAACACCGAGACCCGTTTAGCATCGAGACGTTCGCACAGGCGTTCGGCGTAGGATTCGAGGGTGGCCGTGGTGTCTCCCGGCTCCGCCACCGTCTGGGTCAGTCCCACCGTCAAATCGCGATCGCGTTCGATGGCGTCCATGCGTTCTTGCAGTTCCGACAGGGGCGTCGTCAGAGCCACCAACTGCGCCGCGCCGAGGACGTACTGCTTTTCTTCTTCCGACCAAATGCGAGCTTCCGTCCCTTCGACCGAGAGAAAACCTAAGAGGTTACCGCGAAACAAAATCGGAGCGGCCAAGAGCGATCGCGCCCGAATTTGATACATCAAACGACTGGTGGCGTCGGCTTTCAACGAAGAATACGCCTCGCCGATGGCCACGATGCGCGCGTCGGTCAACGCTTTATAAAAGCCGCCGAACTCCGAAAGAGGAATTTCGGCAGCCTCGTCGTTGTCACTGCGGCGTCGGAGCGACGAGCTAGCCCGAGCGCGCAACCAAAACAGTTGGCGATCGCCGTCGAACCAGTAGACGTGAGTTCGCGCGGGCTGTAAAAACTGTTGAGTGGTATCGACGATGAGACTCAAGCGATCGTCGAGGCTGACGCTGTCGGACAACTGCGACATCATCGACAGCAGCGGTTCGTGGGGACGTTTGACGTTGCGACGCTGCTGTTCGAGATCCTGTTGGTACAGTGCCGTAGCCAGCTCTCCCAACACCATCGACAACCGCGTTCGATCTTCGGCCGTCGGTGCCTGACCCCAAAACGTCGATCCCAACAGAACGACGCCGAAACAGAGATGGCGATAGCAGAGGGGAAACACCACCGTTCCCTGAACGCCGAGCTGTTGCGCCACCGTCCTCCAGTCTCCCGCGCGAGTTTCCTCCCGCAAGTCCGCCAGCGTCACGGGGCGTTGTTGGATGACCACCTGTTCCATGATGTCGCCGGGATTGAGCGCGAACTGTTGGTGAAACACTTTGTTCGTGCCGTTGGGACTCGTA
This sequence comes from Geitlerinema sp. CS-897, assembly GCF_028368005.1. Taxonomy (NCBI): domain Bacteria; kingdom Bacillati; phylum Cyanobacteriota; class Cyanophyceae; order Geitlerinematales; family Geitlerinemataceae; genus Geitlerinema; species Geitlerinema sp. CS-897. The sequence goes on from NZ_JAQNCQ010000030.1 coordinate 1,922, forward strand.
CCGCCGATTCCTTGCAAGCGGTGTTTGAGGCGATCGTACAATCCGATCCAAATCAGGGGATAGTCGAAATCCGACTGAAGGTAGTCGAGGGTCGTCCGCACCAAAATTTCGATCTCTTCTTCTTCCCGTAACGTTTGAAGGGTGCGACCGAGGGCGATCAGTTGTTCTTGGTCGAGCTTCGTCTGTGCGTGCTGCATAATGGCGGGGTAAGGGCGATGGGTCGTCGGGGACGTGACGGGTCAGCCAGTGAGTTCGTCGGTCGAACGTCGGTCGATGACTGCGCGGCCTCGACGTTGTGAGAACAGTTTGCGTGCGCCACGGCAATCTATGTCACGATTGAAACGTCAAGATTGAAACAGCGTCGTTAGGTGCGTTCTCCGGAAAATTCGATGAATTTATATCAACGAGTCGTACAGCCGATCGTTTTTGCGAGTGTCGATCCCGAGCGCGCGCACCGTTGGCTCGTTCGGATTTTGAGGCAGCTCTCTCGAGAAACTGCCCGACCCGAGCCGCCCGCTTGGGCTGCGTCAGTGCGATCGCAGCTCGAGCGAACCCTGTGCCTCAGCGACGATCGCCTCCAACAAACCCTGTGGAACCTCCACTTCCCCAACCCCTTGGGTTTAGCGGCTGGCTTCGATAAAAACGGCGACGTTGGGGAGTTTTGGGGGGCTTTAGGCTTTGGCTTTGCCGAACTCGGGACGGTCACGCGGCACACCCAACCGGGAAACCCACCGCCGCGACTGTTTCGCCTCGTCGAAGATCGGGGGGCGCTCAACCGCATGGGGTTTAACAACTGTGGAGCCCTCGAGATGGCAAAGAATATCGAGCGAGTGCGATCGCCGTATTTACCAACGATTCCCATCGGTATCAACCTGGGCAAGTCGAAAATCACCCCCCTCGAGGAGGCTGCTGGAGACTATCGCGAGAGCTTTCGCCACCTCGAGGCGTTGGGCGATTATTTCGTAATTAACGTCTCCTCGCCCAATACACCCGGTTTGCGATCGCTACAATCGCCGTCACAACTCGAACCGATCGTTGGCACCCTGAAACAAGAAAACCGAAATGCTAAGCCTATTCTAGTCAAAATTTCTCCAGATTTGGACGATGGGGCGATCGCCGAGGTTCTCGAATTAGTCCGAGATCTCGATCTGGCCGGGATTATCGCCACGAATACCACGGTCGCGCGGCAGGGGTTGAAAACCCAAGTCCTGGCGAAAACTGGCAATCGAGTCGCCGAAGAAGCCGGGGGAATTAGCGGGACGCCATTGCGATCGCGATCGACTGAGGTCATTTCCCTCGTTTGGCAAAAAACCGAGGGCAAACTGCCCATTATCGGCACCGGTGGCGTGATGACAGCCGAAGACGCTTGGGAAAAAATTACCGCCGGGGCGAGTTTGCTCGAAGTGTATACCGGCTGGATTTACGAAGGTCCCTTGATGCCCAAACAAATTTTGTCGGGGCTATTAGATAAATTAGACGAGTTCGGACTCGATCGCATCGGCGACGCCGTGGGACTGTCTCACCGTCGCTAATCCCAAGAAAATCTCGATCGGGCGCGTTGCCGTGCAACTTTCCCGATACAATGGCTAACGGCGGGCGGGCTGTTGAGCCGCCGTTTGCAGAAGCCAGACGTAGTCCTTTCGCCCTACCGCCGAGCGAAGTGCGGGACATCGTATTTATTAAAAAACTCGTTAATGGCTCAGTCCCCGACTCCCTACAACACGCACGACCTGTAGGGAGAAGTCGTTTTCTGTTCGTACGAAGCTGCCAACTATGCCAAAAGTTCTTGTTTCTGATTCAGTCGATCGCGCCGGACTCGATATTCTCTCGCAAGTCGCCCAAGTCGACGTGAAAACGGGGCTGTCCCAAGAGGAATTGGTGCGAGCGATCCCCGAATACGACGCCCTCATGATTCGATCGGGAACGCAAGTGACCAAAGAGGTTATCGAATCGGGGACGCAGCTCAAAATTATCGGCCGTGCGGGAGTCGGCGTCGATAACGTAGACGTTCCGGCCGCCACGCGCCAAGGTATCGTCGTCGTGAACTCTCCTGAAGGTAACACGATCGCCGCTGCCGAACACGCCCTGGCGTTGATGCTCTCCCTGTCGCGTTACGTTCCTGCGGCTAACCAGTCTGTCAAAAGCGGCGAGTGGAACCGCAAACAGTTTATCGGCGCAGAAGTTTACAAAAAAACCCTCGGACTCGTCGGCCTGGGTAAAATCGGCTCCCACGTGGCGGCCGCCGCCAAAGCTATGGGCATGAAGCTGATGGCTTACGATCCGTATATTTCCACCGAACGCGCCGAGCAAATCGGCTGTCGCTTGGTGGAATTGGAGGTGCTGTTCCGCGAAGCCGACTATATTTCGCTGCACGTGCCGAAAACGCCGGAAACTGCCAATCTCATCAACGCGGACGCGCTGGCGAAAATGAAGCCGACGGTACGTCTCGTCAACTGCGCTCGCGGCGGACTCATCGACGAAGCGGCGTTAGCTGACGCGTTGGAAAACGATCGCATCGCCGGGGCAGCCTTAGACGTATTTGGCAACGAACCCCTCGAAGAAAATTCGCCGTTACGTGCGGTCGGTAAAAACTTGATTCTAACGCCGCATTTGGGTGCGTCTACTGCTGAAGCTCAGGTGAACGTAGCTGTAGACGTGGCCGAACAAATTCGCGACGTGCTGTTGGGTCTTCCGGCTCGGTCTGCGGTGAACATTCCGGGTCTGTATCCCGATGCCCTCGACAAGTTGCGCCCCTACTTGGAACTGGCCGAAACCTTGGGAACGATGGTCGGACAACTGGCCGGCGGTCGCGTGGATTCTTTGACGGTGCGCTTGCAAGGGGATTTGGCAAACCAACAAAGCAAACCCATCGTTATTGCGGCGTTGAAAGGGTTATTGTCTCCAGCTCTGCGGGAGCGGGTAAACTACGTCAACGCCAGCATCGAAGCCAAGGAACGGGGAATTCGCGTCGTAGAAACCCGCGATGCTTCGATTCGCGATTATACGGATTCGCTGCACCTCGAAGCTAAGGGATCGCTCGGGGAACATAAGGTGACGGGGGCGCTCCTCGGCGACGGCGAAATTCGCATTACCAACGTGGACGACTTCCCCATCAACGTACCGCCGATCCAACATATGCTGTTTACCCGACACCGCGATATGCCGGGGATTATCGGGAAAATTGGCTCGCTGTTGGGCAGTTTTAACGTCAACATTGCCAGTATGCAGGTCGGACGTAAAATCGTGCGCGGCGACGCGGTGATGGTTCTGAGCCTCGACGATCCCCTGCCGGACGGGATTTTGGAGGAAATTATGAAAGTTCCCGGTATTCGCGACGCCTATACGGTCAGACTGTAAGTAGATTTCGGGTGTGTCTGTGACTTCAGAGGGCGACGATCGCCTTCTGGAGTTACCCAAGGCAGCACGTGGCAACTCGAGGGCAACGGAGACGGAGTGCGATCGATATGAGTAATAGCTGGTGGGAAATTCAAGTCCTCGGCGATCCGTCCCTGGAAGACACGGTGTTCTGGCGGTTGGAGAGTTTTGGATGTCGCGGCATGGCGAGCGAAACCAAAGACGATTCTTGTTTGGTGCGAGCGTATTTGCCGCAAGAACAGGTTGAAATGCTAGATTTGGCGGCGCTATCGCTTTGGTTGCACCAAGATGCCATCGCGATCGAAATGACGCCTCCAGCGACGGGATGGCATTTGATCGAGGAAGAGGATTGGTCGAGTAGTTGGAAGCAGCATTGGGAAACGACGGAAATTGGCGATCGCTTTGCGATTCATCCGGCGTGGTTGCCGTCTCCCGAGGTGGGCGATCGTATCGTTCTCAAACTCGACCCCGGTGTGGCTTTTGGGACGGGATCGCACCCGACGACGCAGTTGTGTTTGGAGTCGCTGGAAATGCGCGTCGGTATCGACGAGCGCCATCCGGTGTTGGCAGATATCGGCTGTGGTTCGGGGATTTTGTCCATCGGTGCGGCACTTTTGGGCGCGAGTAAGATTTATGCGGTGGATATCGATCCGCTGGCGGTTCGCGCGGCACGATCGAATCAGGAGTTGAACGGGATTTCAACGGACGTGATGGTGGTGGAAGAGGGGAGTCTCGATCGCGCGATCGAACTGGCTGGCAGGCCGGTGGACGGGATTCTCTGCAATATTCTCGCCGAAACGATCGTGGAATTGGTTCCCAAAATGGACGCGATCGCCAAACCGGAAACTTGGGGTATTATTAGTGGAGTTTTGCTCGAACAAGCGAAGCCGATGGCAGATGTTTTAGAACAGCACGGTTGGGTCGTTGCGACGCTGTGGAAACGAGGTGAGTGGTGCTGTTTTAATATTCGGCGATCTTAGAGCGTTGAGAGTGAAAAGCAGCAATGAATTAGATAAAAAGTAATAAAAAAAGCTATGGAGATTCAGGTTCGATATAAGCGATCGCTGGGCATTACTCTCGTTTTAGCATCGGTTGCCGTGATGCTCGATTCTTTTGTGGTAGGAATTCAAGGCGAGTTTCCTTTTAGCTTACTGTCAGGTTTAATTACACTGTTTGGTGGTGTTTTATTTTTAAAAAATAAGTATTTTACGATTTCCAAACACGATATTGTATTGTATACATTGGTAGGAAAAATAGACCGAACCTATTCACTTAAATCTCACAAAGATGTAAAAATCGAAAACAATCGATTGTACGTTAAAGAAAAGGGTGATTTTGAAAAAGTCCCCGTTTATAAATGGCTGATTGACGAGAGAGACTGGGAAACGCTTGTCGAACAATGCGATCGTCAAAAATCGACGTAATCGGCGTTCTTTTGCCAATGGACTTTCGACGATCGCCACCGATCTCTCAATGTTTCAACAAATTTCGTGCCAGCGAAAAGCTTTACCTTACCCCGAGCGGATCGACCTTTTCCCAGTAGTCTGCCTCAGAAATCACATCGCTCGGCTTTTCGACGCGATCGAGAAACACTAATCCGTTGAGATGGTCGAATTCGTGTTGAAAAATTCGCGCGACGAAATCTTGTAACACCCGACGCTGCAAACGTCCCGAGCGATCGAGATATTCCACTTCGATCGCCCGATATCGAGGAACCCAACCCCGACGCCCCGGAACGCTCAAACACCCTTCCCAACCCAAAACGCGATCGTCGCTGCAATGGAGAATGCGGGGGTTTACCATCGCCGTCGGCTCTAGCATCGGAGCGTGGGGATAGCGGGAATTGGGGTGCGAAGCCACGACTAACAATCGCAACGATTTCCCGATTTGGGGCGCCGCCAACCCGACACCGTCGGCGTCTCGCACGATTTGCAGCATGGCATCGATCGTCCGCTGGAGTTTGGGATCTCGAACGTCGGCGATCGCTTTGGCCGTTTTCCGTAAAATGGGATGTCCGAATTCAACGATATTCATACAACTGTCTACAAAAGTATTCGATCGGGTTCTACAGGGGGAGTTCGCCAGGACGCACTTCGATCGCAACGGTTTCGTCACCTCGCAAGACCTCGATCGAAATCGCCTCGCCAATCTGACTGTCGCGAACGATTTGCTGGACGGTTTCGGAATTCATCACCGTTCGGCCGTTCATTTTACGAATGACGTCGCCCTTTTCTAAACCGGCCTCGCGAGCGGGGGAATCCTCCATCACGCGAACGATGAGAACTCCTTCTCGCACCGAAATTTCCTTGGGAAGTAGCGGATGGTTCGCCGCGTCTACATCCATCTCGGGTTCGAGGGTGAGCATTTGAATTCCCAAATAGGGATGTTCGGCGCGGCCGGTTTCGACGATTTGTCGGGCAACGCGCAGGGCGGTTTCGATGGGAATGGCAAAGCCCAACCCCTGAGCGCCGTCGATGATGGCGGTATTCATTCCGATGGCTTCCCCTGCGGCGTTGAGCAACGGACCGCCGGAATTCCCCGGATTGATGGCGGCGTCAGTTTGAATGAATCCGACTCGTTTGTCAGGAACGCCGATATCGCGACTGCTGCGCTCGATGGCGCTGATAATTCCGACGGTGACGGTGCGATCGAGTCCTAACGGATTTCCGATGGCGATCGCCCATTCTCCGGGTTTTAAGGTGTCTGACGTGCCTAACGGAATTCCGGGCAGTAGAGGCGAGCCGTCGCTGGCGTTTGGCATTTCGATTTCCACCACCGCCACGTCTGTTAGCGGATCGACTCCGAGAACGCTTCCCGGCTGTCGCCGACCCGTTGGAAGAATCACCTCGACTTCTCTGGCCTCTCCCACGACGTGGGCGTTCGTTAAAATTCGCCCCGACGAGTCGATGGCAAATCCCGATCCCGAACCTTGGAGCGGTGGGGAAGGAACGTTGGGAGGAAGACGAAAGGATCTCGGGGCTTGCGGGGAACGATCGCCATTTGGGATCGGCTCGATGACGCTCGTTTCGATGCGAACGACGGACGACTCGACTCGACGAACGGCTTCGACGATAAAGTTCGTGCTACCGGACGGTAACGCTGAGAGATCGGTGGTATTTTGAAGTGCGATCGGCGTCGATCGCCGAGATAGTAAGGTGAAAGCCCGTTCTCCGCTTAGAACGGCAACAGCCCCAATACTAACGAATCCTAAACTCAGTGCCACCTGCTTTCCAATGGATTTAAATTTGTCGCGAGCTGGTGTCATAACCGATCGGTTCGTTCCGTTCTATCAATTATACGGTTCGATTTCGCGATCGAGGGGGAATTGAGGGGCGTAACGGATGAAGTATTGATGAAATCTGAGGAGGTCTGTTTTTTGTGCTGATTTTAAAAAATCAGGAATTACGCCTCCACACCATTTGTAGGGTGGGCAATGCTCACCTACTTCCCCATGTCGTGTAGTTTCGATTGGAATTGTTTAAAACGGTTATATAGCAACTCTAAATTAGTTGTGTCACAAAATTGAGGCAAAAAGGGAATCGGGAACGGGAAACGGGGAATCAGATTTTTTCTGGTGTTTTAATTTTTTGACGACTTATTTGGGACGGCTATGTAGCCAGCCCAATTGATTCGTGAAATTCTGTAATCTGAAAGTACCGTAACATAGCGATCCCAACTACAGAGGGCGTTCGCAACTCAAATGATTCTGCTATAGCAACCCTAAATCATACGAAATTCCGAATCTCAACGCTTCGACTCCGCTCAGCGTTGAGTCCGAGCGGAGTCGAGGACTCAAACACTGGTTTTACCCAGCCGGACAAGCCCCTCTCTGTGTCCTCTGTGTCTCTGTGGTGAAGACTTCTTAAAACCTAGCTTATCGAAAACGGATTCCGTATCAAATCGTTGTTCTAGAATTATTTCGATATTCTTGCTGTAAGCGATCGCCTCGATCTCGAATTTCCTCTAACTCCTCTGTCGAGATTTTTTTGAGTTGCGACAATACCAAATTCATACGTCCTAACGATTTCAATTTATCAAAGTGGCGATCGAGAAAATGCCAATACAAAAAATTAAAAGGACACGCGCGATCGCCCGTGCGAGAGTTGCGATCGAACGCACAAGCTTTGCAATAATCGCTCATTTTATTGATATAGTTCGCCGAGGACACATAGGGCTTGGTCGATAGTATACCGCCGTCGGCAAAGGTTCCCATGCCGATGACGTTGGTTTGCATCACCCAATCGTAAGCGTCGATAAACGCACTGTGAAACCATTCCTTCACCGCTTGGGGCGAGAGACCGGCGAGGGTGGCGAAGTTTGCTAAAACCATCAACCGTTGAATGTGGTGAGCGTAGCCAGTGCGTTCGGTTTGTTTCAAGACCTGACGCAAACAATTCATCTGCGTTTTGTCGGCATTCCAGAAAAATTCCGGTAAGGGAACGTCGTGTTCGAGCCAATTTTTGTCGGCGTACTCTTCTGTAAGAAAACAATACAGCCCTCGCATATATTCTCGCCATCCGAGAATCTGTCGGACAAACCCTTCCACCCCAGCCACCTCTAAATTTCGATCGCGATAGGTATTTTCTGCGGCGGCGATCGCCTCTTGCGGATGCAACAGTCCGAGATTGAGATAGGGAGAAATCAGCGAGTGCCACATCGTCTCTTCTCCCGTGACCATCGCGTCTTGGTAGGGGCCGAAGCTGGGAAGGCGGCGATCGCAAAAGTCTTCTAAAACCCGTAACGCTTGCGATCGCGTCACCGCCCAACCAAACAGCTCCATTTCACCGTAAGCGACCTCTAACCCCCGCACCTGTTCCATCACTGCTTGAGTCGTTTCGTCCGGTGGAAACATCAGCGGTGGCGGTGGCTGGAGTTTTCCTTTCGGCGGTTTGCGGTTTTGCTTGTCGAAGTTCCACTGTCCCCCCACCGGTTCGTCGCCGTCCATCAAAACGTTAAATCGCTGGCGTCCGCGACGGTAAAAAGTTTCCAGCAACAGCCGTTTTCGTCCCTTCGCCCAGTCTGCAAATTCCGCCGCCGTCCACAGAAAAAGATTGTTTTCGACAACAGACAGAGAACAAGGGAGATCGAGGGTTTGGAGATACCGAGAAAACTGATAATCGTTCGGTTCCACGACCCGCACGTCGTCGATGTCGTTGTCGCGAACCCACTCCCGCAGCGGCGTCTCGAAGTCGGTGTGGGTGCGATAGGTGACGTTCCACCCCGCCTGTCGCAACTGGGTGGCGAAATGACGCATCGCCGACCACACGAGAACCAGTTTTTGACGGTGGTAGGGTCGCTGTTGGGCGAAGTTCAGCGATTCGATGAGGAGAACTGGGGTATCGGAGGGAGCGTCAACGCTCGCGAGGGCGGCTTGTTCTAGGGAAAGCTGGTTTCCGAGAATCCAAATACCGAGGGTCATGGGGAAGACAGGTTGAGAGACTTGGTGAACTACCCGACGCTGACGCTGATGGGTACAGCGCGGGCTTCCGACTTCTAAGGGGATTGCCTCAACACGGATTTGCGTCCGCGTTTCGGTCTGACATTCCCTCCATCGGCAGCCGTCCCGGTTCCCGAGACAGTTAGTATTCCGATCCCTTCGGCTCTGATATTTTTGGCGGCATTTTCATCTCGGTCGTGATGCGTTCCGCAGTAAGGGCAATCCCACACCCTCACGTCTAACGGCATCTCGGAGACTTGAAACAGGCATTCAGAGCAGGTTTTTGAACTGGGGAAAAAACGGTCGATCTCCACCAATACCTTTCCTTCTCGTTCGAGTTTGTAGGAAAGAAAATTGACGAATATTCCCCAGCCCACATCAGAAATTGCCTTAGCCAGATTGTGATTCCGAACCATGC
>NZ_JAQNCQ010000031.1:0-26890 GCF_028368005.1 Geitlerinema sp. CS-897
CTCAACCGATTTTTCTCTAAGATGTCATTTTTACCCGAATTTTTCTTTTTTCTCGGTCTTAATCCCTAACCAACTCCCGACTAATTTCATCCCCTTCTCGTGCTACTTGGCGTACTACAAGTTGAAGTGCGGAATGTGAGCCCAAACACTACCCGAAAAACCGCTGGTAATCCGCCATCAACATTGAATGTCTTTCTGAATCTTTCGATATCGTTTCTTTAAGTCCTTGAGACGGCGTTTAAACCCCGGTGCAAATTCGATATTCAAGATCCTTCACTCATCTCAATCGTCCCACAGTTCGGAAATCGGGCGAGTTTCCCCTCTTGCCATGTCTTCCAATGACGCTTGTAAATCTTCGAGAATCTGTGAATTGGGTTCGTACTCGTCAACCCAAGCCAAACCACTCACTGAATCTTGCAATTGGCTGGCGATTTTTCTCCAAAGTTCGACACTCACGACAACTTCACGAGTTTCTCCAGCCTCATTTTTGAGATAACGAATTTGGTGGGTAAGCGGTGGCTTTGCCATGACTGAAGGGGAAATAAGTTGAGCGATCGAGCGTTAACGAAGTTAGCAATTTTGCTCCGTATCCTCCGCTATTTTAGCCAATTTTTCAGTCTCCAGCCCACATCCCCGGCATCTTCAAAATGCCGGGGGTCTCGCCGCAGTCAAACCTCTGTGTTCTCTGTGTCTCTGTGGTGAATCCCCCCAAACACTACCCGAAAAACCGCTGATAATCCCCCATCAACCACCCCGGTAACATCGCCTGAGCGTTGGCAAAACTCAACTGGTCGCGACGACAATACAACATCGCCGCCAAGAAGCAGTTGAGGGATTTTGGACGGCTCATTCCCTGAGCCAATTCTGCTTTCAACTGACCGAATAACGACTGCTCCGCCTCCGTGCGCGGCAACCGCTGTAACCCGCTTTCCATAAAGCTTCGCTGCGCTTCATCCATCCCCCCACAGTAAGCCGCCTCCAACTGCTCCGCTGGCAAACTCAGCCAATACTGAGCCAACAGTTGGCGCAGTTGGCGCAGTTGGGCGATCGCATTCCCATCGTTCGCGTCAATTTGGAACAAATTCAGAAAAGTCGAAAGCCGCTTAACAAACTCCGGACTCGGCGGTTGCGCCTCCGCTCCCGGCACCGTCACAGCCCCTTCAAAAACCTTCTCATAATCCGCAATCAGCCACTCCGGAAGCCGACTCCGAGCATCCCGAACCTTCATCTGGTCCGGAGGATAGAACAACATCGCCCCCATCAACGCATTGAGAGACTGCGGTTTATCCAAACCCATCCCTAACTGAGTCAACTCCTGACGGTACTGCATATCCGCCTGGCTGAGAGGTTCCTTCTGAAACCCACTTCCCAGCAAAATCCGATAGCCGCGACCGAGATCTCCCTTATACACCGTTTCCAACTCCCCATCTGGAACCGTCATCCAATGTTCCGCGAACTTCCGGCGAATCTGGTGCAATTGCGCGATAATCGACTGGTCGGAAGGGTCGATTTGATAGAGATTGACCGTTCCCAACAGACGATTGAGAAACTTAGGACTGTCCACCGGTTCGTCCGGAATCTCCGTCGGAATCTCCATCGCGGGCGCCGTCGCCGTCGCCGCCTCCGGGGTAAGAACCGACTCGAACACCGCCGCGTAATCCCCGTACAGCCAAGCCGGAAGTCGCGTTTGAGCGTTTTGCACCTTCATCGTTCCCGGCGGGAAAAAGAGGAACAGCCCCAAAATCGCGTTGAGAGCTTTCGGCTGTCCCGACTTCCACACCTGCGCCAACTGTTGCTTGAGTTGGTTTTCCGGTTCGCTAATCGGTTCTTTCTGGAATCCACTTCGCAGCAAAGCTTTATAAGCGTTCCCCACCTCCGAAGCATAGAGGGCTTCCAACTCTTCTGTCGGATGCGCCATCAACGACTGACAGAGTTGATACCGCAGTTTTCGCAGTTCCGTCGTATTCGCCGTATCCGAGGGGTCGATATCGTAAAGATTGACACAGCCAATCAATCGATTGAGAAAGGTGGTGAGGTCGGTTTGGGGTTGTGACGGCGGCGTCGGTGCTGGGGGAACCGGTTCGGTGTCTTGAGGTTCCGCCTCAAACACCGCCTCGTAATCCGCCAGCAACCACACCGGGAGACGGTTTCGCGCGTCCCGGACTTTCATCTGGTCGGCAGGATAGAACAGCATCGCCCCCATCAACGCATTGAGCGCCTTGGGTTTCGTCAATCCCGCCCCCAATTCCGTCAGTTCTTGGCGGAACTGAGTATCGGCGTCGCTGAGGGGTTCTTTCTGGAAATCGCTTTTCAGAATGGCTTGGAAGGCTTTACCGATTTCGCCGTTATAAGCTGATTCCAGTTGCTCCGTCGGTAGCGTCATCCAATACTCGACCAATTGTCGCCGCAGTTGGTGCAGTTCCTCGATAATCGATTGCTCGCTGGGGTCGATGTAATAGATATTGCAGCAGCCAATCGTGCGGTTGATAAACGCTTGACTGGTGGGGTGTTCGTCCGGTTGAGACGGCGTGGGCTGCGAGACCCCTTCGTTCACCAATCGTTCGAGGAGGCTGGCAAATTTCGCCCCGAACGCCTTACTGTCGAGGAACGGCGGCGTTTGCTGCATTCCCTGTTGAATTTGTTGCCGTTTAGCGAGGCGGAAGTTAGCATCCGTCGCCAGTTTAGTCGCCAGTTGAACGTACCCGTCTTCGCTGTCGGCGATGAGGTCGGGGATTTGCAGCTCTCGCAGCAAGGCGGCGGACTGACGGAATCGCAGTTCTGAGCCTTCCATCGCCACGATGGGCAGTCCCACCCGCAGGGGGTCGAGGACAGAGGCGGCACCGGAGTAGGGGAAGGAGTCGAGATAGACATCCGCCTGTTGGAGAGCTTGGCGAATATCGGCTCGATTGGGCAGGGTTTTGATGAGGAGGAGCCGTTTCAAATCGACGCCGTACTTACGAAATGCCCCTTGCATCTGTTTGAAGAAGGGCATTTCGAGCTGGGGATGCCGTCCCCAGTTGGGACCGAAGGGGTAGATGGCGAGGATGGAGTTGGGAACCGCAGCCAGGAGTTTCGCCCAGGTTTCCCGCAGTTCCGGGTTAACCTTGCGGAAGTTCGCCCCGGACATAAAGACGATGGTACCTTCGGGAAGTCCCCAGGTGGAACGGTCTAAGTTGACCGTGGGCGTATCGGTGTCCGGGGGGAATTGGAAACAGAGTCCCGAACCCTCCACAGTGACGAGTTTCTCGCTGTAATGGCTGGGGTCGGTAGCGGTGAGGGAACCGCCGATATAGACATCCAGATTCCGCATTCCCGTGGTGGTGGGGGCGGAGAGTCCGGTGGTTTGGATGCGGGCGAGGCGGTGCAGGGACAGCAGCGTGAGGGGGTAAGACCGGGCGGTGATGTTCGTCCCGATGAGGAGTACGTCCAGGTCGTCGCTGCGGACGGCGTTCACCATGTTGGGGAGGTTATTCGCCGGGAGGGTGGTGAATTTATCGGCCCGTTCTCGACAGTATTGTTCGTGGGGGTGTCCGGTGGTTTGTAGGCTGTAGAGGTACACCTCGAAGCGATTTCGGTCTAAATACTCGAAGGCGGGAATGGTGGTGAAGGTTTCGGCGGTGGGGAGGTAGTTGAGACAGAGGACGCCGAAACGGAGCTTGCGGTGCGACCCCGCGCCGGTTTCCGGCGCTAGGGCTTGCCCTGAGCTTAGTCGAAGGGAACGCGCACCAAGAGAGCGGTTTTGGGGACGGGGTGGGAACTGGTAGTCCAGTTGGGAACCGGCCTGTTCGAGGTATCGTTCGAGGATGGCAGCGCGTTTTTGTTGGATGTCCCGTTGGTCGCGCTGGCTGAAGCAGAGGGGGGTGAGGTTAGCTAGGTTAGCGAACGCCTGGGTGACGGTTTTCCAGGTGGGGTTGTCGGGGTTGCTGAGGATTTTGTTGTGGAGGTAGGTCGTCCAGTGGGTGAGGTATTGGTGATAGGCGTCTACTTCCCCTAAGTCTTTGAAGAGACGGGGCGACTCGAACATGAAGTTGAGGTAGGTTCCCGTCATCCAACTGGGGATGGGGGCGTTTTGATATTGGATGTCGAACTGGTGGGGGTAGCCGTAGAGGGCGGCGGCGAAAAAGGCTTGGATGGCTTGGGGTGCGCCGAGTCCCTGGCTGAGTTTTTGGGACAGTTGGGCGATGGTGGTGCGGTCTGTGTCGGTGAGGGGTTCGTTTTTGAGGCTACTCTGCCACAGTTGTTTGTAGGTTTGGCCGAGTTGTCCGGTGAGTTGGGGGTGGAGTTGGTCGGTGGGGAGGTTGAGGAGGTGTTGGGCGACGGCGGTTCGGATGCGGCGCAGGTTGTCGAGGGCGTCGCTGTTGAGGGGGTTTTGTTGGTAGGTTTGGAGGAGTTGGCTGACCTGTTGGGGGGAAACTGTCTCGGCGGTGGGTTGGCTAGACATGGCGTTTTGCATGCGATCGACAGGGCAGTATACAACGGGGTCACTACATTCTCTTTTTAGCTGATGTACGCTCAACTCTCGATCGAGACGTTCTTGTTCGGCTTGGGACAATCGATCGCATCCATTTTTAATCAGTATGACTGCATTCAGTTTCTGCGAATCTATAAGATTTTGGATGCGAGATACAGGAGTTTGGCTAACATCAAACACACCAAACTTAAATGAGTTTTCAGAACGTCCTGTTGTGTTGACATCCGAAAACTCAACCCAAGAAACTCTATCTAGAATTCCACATTGCTGAAAAATTTCTTTTTGCTGAGGATTCGCCAGGAAGTTTTGAGTCAAAATATAAATTTTGAGCCGCGACAAATCCGCCGCATCACTAACAATTCCTGCATCAACTTGACCATCAAAAAAACCAATCAGTTTAGGAAGTTTTCGTTGTTTTTCTTGAATATATTCGTAAATTGAAAAACGGTGATGTCTTGCAGTTTTGGTGGAGCTTCTAATATAAATACTGCGTCGATCGGAGTCAGCCAAATAGGTTGGTTCGATTCCTCGACCATCAATGTAATCCAAAAGTTGCTGCACTTTAATTTCGGGTCGATGGAAGTTCCAAAACAGGTGATGTCCAGCTTTTGCAATATCTCGAGCAATGTTTGGATGCTTCAGAAAATAACGAATTTTATCTTGTAGATCTTTCTCATCATTATAGGTTACTAAATGTTTGTGGTCTTCAAATAAAACATCGAGACCAGCTTGAGATCTAACTCGATCTGTCAACAAGAAACCGCCACTTGATAAAACTTCAAAAACCCTCATATTAACGTCCCCATTCAAGCTGACGTTTAAATTAATTAGAGAGTTTGCATAAATTTCCGCCGCTTTAGGTTGAGGTGCGCGAAATATCTCAAGCGGTAAACCTGCTTGTTGGACTTTGTTTAATAAATGCCGTCGATAGGGATGATATTTCCCAACTTGACCGACAAAAGATAGTAAATGCTTGGGATGTATCGGTGTATTTTGTGGATGAGGGTAAATATTAAACGCTGGAATCCAAAAAACTTTTTCAAATCCAACTTCTCTAAAGAAATGTAAGTGACGCCGCACGTGATCGGCCATCACGAAATCAAATTTTTCTTGAAGGGCGTACTCGGTCAACGTCCGCAGTGGTGCTTCCATATGCTGCGTATCGCCTACAATCAGCACTTTTGGACATTTAACCGTCTTTAAGTTGACTGGGAAATTTCGCCGTGCTGCGTCCGTTCGCACGACTAAAAGATCGGGGTGTTGAGATGGAGGAAGTTGGCTCACAAAAGGAGCAATGTCGTAAGTCCCGAGGGGCGTTTGAATAGTTTTAAATCGACCGTTTTCTTGGGTTGTTTTAAAAATACCACCGCATAGAATCTCATTTTTTGAAATGATTGTAGGTCGGTGAACATAGCCAGGTGGTTGGTAAAATAATAAAACGTTAAGAGAGGGATAATCGTAGATCTGATGTTCGGATTGACTGAGATTCATTTTTTGTAGTGTTAGGTGATAACTATCGGTTTGAGTTAGGCTTGAAGCCGAAAAAGATTCAAACGACGGTTGCCGCTAGTTAATTAAATTTTAGGTGTTGTGTGGATTCTTCTTAAGAAACGCTTTAAGCGTCTCGACAACATGAAACACTTGTTCTTGAGAGACTTCTGGATAAATGGGCAGTGATAAAATTCGATGTGCGGCGTGGTGAATAACTGGTAAAGAGTCAGGCGTTAATCTTAAATAGTTATATGCTGGCTGTTCGTGCAAGGGAATGGGATAATGAATCCCCGCGCTAATACCAGAATCTTTGAGATGTGCCAAGATTCGATCGCGGTTGTCAAGCTGCAAGACGTACAGATGATAAACGTGTTCTACATCCGGACGAACTTGAGGTGTGGTCACTTCAAGCACTTCTGACAGAAGCTCGTTATACCACTGGGCAACTTGACGACGGGCTTGGTTCCATCTCGGTAAGTGGGGAAGCTTAACGCTGAGAATTGCCGCTTGGAGTCCGTCCATGCGACTGTTTATCCCTTCAATTCGATGTGTGCCTTTCCCACCATGTCGAGCAAAGAGTGCCATCCACTCCGCTAGACGATCGCTATTCGTCACGATCGCCCCTGCATCTCCCATCGCACCCAGGTTTTTACCCGGATAGAACGACAACGTGCCGATATCACCGAGAGTTCCCACCTGTTTTCCTTTATAGGTTGCAAGGTGAGCCTGAGCGCAATCTTCAATCACCCAGAGATTGTGTTTGCGGGCGATCGCTAAAATTGCATCCATGTCGGCAGGTTGCCCGTAGAGATGCACGACAATGATGCCCCGAGTGCGATCGCTAATCTTCGATTCAATTTGGTTCGGATCGAGAGTAAACAAGTCGGGTTCGGTGTCGCAGAAGACGACCCGCCCCCCAGCTTGCGTAATGGTTTCGGATGTTGCAATCCAGGTGTGAGCGGTGGTGATGACTTCTTCACCTGGCTGGAGTCCTAATCCTTTTATGGCAATGTAGAGCGCATCGGTGCCGTTCGCGCAGGAGATACAGTGACGCGCACCCACGGCTTGAGCGAACTCAGCTTCAAACTGTTCGACGAAGCGACCGCGAATAAAAGCGGACTCGCGAATTACCGTGGCGATCGCCTCATCGATTTCCTCGCGGATCGAAAGATATTGGGCGTAGAGATCGTTAAACGGAACTTGCACGGGGAGCGAAGACTGGAAGTGCATTTAGTAGTCTACATCTCTGAGGTACTTGGCGGGACTGCCCGCAAAAATTACGCCAGGGGGGACGCTGTGGGTGACAAGACTTCCTGCTCCCACGAGCGATCGCTGGCCCACCCGAACGCCGGGGAGTAGGGTGGAGTTCGCCCCAATTCGCGCCTGTTGTTCGATGTGGGGCGCTTTTAACTCCGCTTTGGCATTGGGATGTTGCGGAAACTTGGCATTGGTTAGCACTACATTCGGCCCGATCCAGCAGCGATCCTCTAAAATCGAGAATTCTGGAATAAAGGCTTGGGTGTGGATACGAACCCCATCGCCAATGGTGACGCGATGTTCGATAACGCTGAGCGTCCCAATAGATACGTCATCACCGATGATATTGAGTTCGCGGAGATTGGCCTTATGTCCGGATTGAAAACCGTTACCGATACGGTTCCCGGCGTAGATGACCGTATGAGAGCGAATCACAGCATTGTCACCAATAACCGTTGGCTCTCCCTGGTATCCCTTAAACGGAACTCCAATGATGCAAAAATCTTCAATGGTGACATTCTCACCAAGTCGAACGTGGGGATGAATGACGGCAGTGGCAGCGATGGTGTTGGGCATCGTATCGATCTAAGTCCGTCCCAAACGACTGTAGCGGGCGCGGAAACGCAATTGAACTTCCCGTCCTGTTTCAATAGACTCGTAAATGGCATTGATAAGTTCCAGGCTGCGCCGTCCTTCTAAACCATCTACCAGTTGATGGGTGTTGTTGCGGATGGACTGAACGACATGTTCGTAGTAAGCCTGATGGCCGTAGCCATAGACGTTGGGGGGATTGACGGAGTATTTTTCGAGAACTTCTCGATCTTCAGGAAGTTCTTCGGCAAAGTTCCACACTTTCATTTGGTTGACCGCAAATCCTCCAATTTCTACTGAGCCGTTCTCGCCGAGAATCGACAGCGATCCTTCCAAGTCTTTGGGACGGGTGGCGGTGGTGGCTTCGATGACGCCGAGTGCGCCGTTACGGAACCGTAAGATTACCACGGCGGTATCTTCGGCTTCGATATCCACTAGGGCAGTACGGCTCATGGCCATGACCGATTCTACGTCTCCCATCATCCACTGAAGTAGGTCGATGTGATGACTGGCTTGGTTGGTTAAGACGCCACCATCCATCGCCCAGGTTCCCCGCCAAGCATCTTGGTCATAATACTCTTGACGGCGACACCAGCGCACGCGAACTGTTCCCATAACGAGTTTGCCAAAGCGTCCGGATTCGAGTGCCTGTCGCAGTTTGACGACGGGGACGTTGAAGCGGTTTTGTTTGACCACGAACAGTTTACAGCCATGTCGATCGCAGGCTTCAATGGCAGCATCGGCATCTTCGAGGGTCAGTGCCATCGGTTTCTCGACGATGAGATGTTTGCCGTAGGGGGCGAGGTGTAGGACGTGTTCGGCATGGAGACCGCTCGGCGTGAGGATTGATACAATATCGATGTCCTCTTTCCGGAGCATGGCGTCCATATCCGTGTATACTGGAACGCTGAAGCGATCGCCGTAGACTTGGGCGCGAGAGCGATCGAAGTCGCACACTGCGGCTAGGGTTGCGCCTTTGATGATACCGTTACCTAAGAGTTCGGCGTGACGCTTGGCGATGCGACCACAGCCAACTAGAGCAACCTGTAAATTAGGGAAGTCTTCAGTCATATCTCTACATGAAACAACCAATCTCCAATAGTCTTCAGCAGAGCTTTCAAAAAATCAAGCTGTGTCCTGATGCGTATCAAATATATTTTCATATAGGACATACTTTTTTGAGTCTTGGCGAGACACAAAAGGCATTTAAAGCTTGCCTCAAGGGGATTGAATATGGTGGAGATGGCAGAGATGATATTCTTTATTGGGCAAATCTAATGTATAACTCAGGCTTGCTTTTAGAAGCTGGCGATTTATACCGGCTGGTTTTATCTCACTCATCCACCGATCCGGAAATTTGTTGTAAATTAGCAACTTGCTTAAGATCTATAGGTGAAGTTAAGGAAGCACAAGCATTGGAGGCGATCGCCCTAGCCATGGCACAAACACACTCGTCATTTGGTTCGATCTAGTTTGCTTTGAGACCTTAAAAAAACTCCAATACTGAAACGCTTTCTTTCTTAAAATAGTAAGAGCTACAATTGCTCGATACCAAACCACCGATCATCAGGGTTAAGAGTTACCGTCAAGTCCATTGGAATGTCATATGTCTGTTGCCCAAGAACTTCAAAAAATAGTTGCTATAGAGCAAGAGTTTGATGTTAATTCTGTCACTTACAAGGGACTCAATATATGGCCAATAGTCCGTTTCAATATTGAGTACTTTTTTGGGCATATTAAGAAAGATCCCAATGCGCTCGGCCGTTTAAGGGTGTCTAAAAAAAGATCAGATGCTACACTAAAATTTTCTCAAATTCAATCTGACTATGCCCAGCATTCATGTGCTTGGCAAAATATACTAACTCAAGTCTCAGGACTAGAACACGCTGACATATTATTCTTTTCTAAGCATGAAAACTATAGTGAAAAAATTAATGGTAAGTTTTTCGATCGTTGCTTAGATTCTATACATGAACAATGCGATCCTCAACTTTCAGCCCTAAAAATTGAGTTAGACTTTCCACAAGGGCGAAAAAAACAACCTCGTTTTTATCCTTGTATCTTTGTCGATCCTTATCCTTGCTTAAAGAAAGAGGCTTTGCTACGAAAATGTTTGACTTATTCACTCAAAAACCTGAAGATACAGAACTTTAAGGGTTTGCAAAAAGTCGTCTGGAAACACACAAGCTTTTATTTGCACGAAGACCAAATATTAGATCAGCTTTATTTACATGAATCTTATCACAAGTTATTTATCGATCTACTATCAATCATTCGACCACGTGCTGTTTTTCTTGTATGTCATTACTATATTGTAGCCAAGGCTTTAGTCCAAGCCTGTCATGAATTAGGTATTAAAACGATTGATGTTCAACATGGTCAGGGTGGTAGATATCATAGTCAGTATGCTCATTGGACTCGGATTCCTGTATCTGGCTATGAATTACTGCCAGATTTCTTCTGGGTTTGGAGCGAACAATGCAAAAATCATCTAATGGAAACACGCCCCTACGTCCTTGGAAATTATACTCATCATCTCCCAGTAGTCGGGGGTAATCCTTGGCTAAGTAAATGGTTAGATGATGATTTAGGATTGAGCCAAGAAGAGAAAAATTTCCTAGATCGACTGCATAACCATAAAAAAATAGTACTGGTCTCCTTACAAAACTCTACTTTTTTGCCAGAGTTGCTAAACTTTTTGATCCCTGCAATGAAAACCAAAAGAAATGATGACGATTATTTTTGGCTGATTCGGTTTCATCCTCTTCATCGAAGCCAAAGAGAGGTTGATAGTGTCCTAACCCCTTTGCAAAAGCATAATATAAAAAATTTTGACATACATTTTTCAAGTTCCATGCCTCTTTATTCGTTACTAAAGCGGTGTCACTATCATGTAACGTCATTCTCATCTGTAAGTTATGAGGCGAGTGTTTTTGGTGTTAAAACAGGAATAGTCGATCCGCAACAAAGAGCAGGGTATGTTATGTTTAAAGATCAGATCCAAAAAGGAAGTTTTGACTACATAACTAGTTCTGGAGATATAATTAATAATGTATATAAAAGTACAAGGAAGCCTATGATTCAAAATTTTTCTGACTGTTATATAGACCCTCGTCCAGAGATATCCCGAGATGCTTTAAACAGAATCCTAGAAAACTTGTCATGAAGCAATCTTGCTTAAGTCAAACAAACATTAGCTGAGAAGAATAACTAAAGACAATCCCAAAGGCAGTGCATGTCATCATTATATTTGCGTTCTCGTCTGCATATATGAATATCTGAATCCATGTCAAAAAACAACTCACAAAGCTCGATTCATTGGAAAAAAGCTTTACTTCCTCCCAGTAGTACAATCAAGGAGGCAATATGTAGCCTCGATCGATCGAGCTTGCAAATTTCTCTTGTGGCTACTCCTGAAGAAGTCCTAATTGGCACTATCACGGACGGCGACATTCGTCGTGGGCTACTACGGGGACTAAACTTACACGACTCAGTTGACACAATTGTCAACCGCAATCCGATTGTTATACCATCTCATTTTTCTAGAGACACAGCAGTTCATATAATGCAAGTCAATGGAATCCAACAACTCCCTGTAGTGAATGAGAACCATCAAGTCGTTGGATTACATTGCCTATACAGTCTTTTAACCCCTCCCCCTCGCCCTAATCTTATGGTTATTATGGCTGGAGGTAAAGGTACTCGACTTCGCCCGTTAACGGAAACTTGCCCTAAGCCTCTGCTACCAGTTGCTGGAAAGCCCATGCTGGAACACATCTTAGACAGGGCTAAGAGTCAAGGATTTCGGCGCTTTGTTTTTGCCGTTCATTATCTGGGACACTTAATTGAAGAACATTTTGGTGACGGAAGTCGCTGGCAAGTTCAAATTGATTATCTTCGAGAAGAATCTCCTCTCGGCACTGCTGGTGCCCTTAGCTTGTTAGACGTTGCTCCTGAAGATCCCTTTCTTGTCACAAATGGAGATGTTTTAACGGATATTCACTATGGTGAGATGCTAGAATTTCACGAGACCCATAAAGCTATAGCTACTATGGCGGTTCGTCTCCACGAATGGCAAAATCCTTTTGGTGTAGTACATACACAAGGCGTAGATATTGTGGGATTTGAGGAAAAACCTATTGTACGTAGTCACGTCAATGCTGGAATCTACGCTCTAGATCCAAAGGCTGTGGAGATTCTTGTTCCAAATCAACGCTGTGATATGCCTAGTTTGTTTAGTCGATTACACAAAGAAGGTGGGCGTACTATCGTGTATCCTATACATGAACTTTGGCTAGATGTAGGTCGCGAGTCAGATTTTCAGCGAGCACAAGTTAGTTTCTCTTCACAGCAATGAAAATTTTGGTTGTTATTCCTGCCAGAGGTGGATCGGAGCGACTACCTGGCAAAAATATTCGCTTGTTAGGGGGAAAGCCCCTGATTGTTTGGAGCATCGATGTTGTAAGAGATGTTTGTGCGATTTGTGATACACTCGTTTCGACAGACCATCTTGAAATTGCTCAGATTGCCAAGCAAGCAGGTGCTTTAGTACCCTGGATGCGTCCCCCTGAGTTAGCTACTAATGCTGCTCGCTCGGTAGATGTTGCTATCCATGCTCTAAACTGGTATGAAATAACTTATGGAAAGGTAGATGGTGTTTTACTGCTGCAACCGACTTCTCCATTTAGGAGCCGTAAAACAGTAGTAGAAGGAATTAAATTATTTAAGGATAATGGATTCAAACCAGTTTTAGCAATTTCGCCGACTCATATACATCCCATGTGGACGTTTAAATTGAAAAATGGTTATTTATCACCTTTTATGCGAGAATACAGTAACTTTAATTGCCGATCTCAAGATTTACCGGATGCTTATATTATCAATGGATCTTTTTACCTTGCCCATCCTCAACAACTCCGAAAACAAGAAAGCTTCATTGATGAGACGACCATACCACTAATTATTGACTCACCAAAAGAAGCTCTAGATATTGATACGGAGTGGGATTGGAGAGTGGCTAAGTGTTGTATACAAGACCATATTCCGTAGCCTTCTTATTATTTTTTACTGAATTCGCATTTGTTTTTAATTGTAAACCAATTAAGTTCGTTAAAATAGAGTCAAAACATCATGAATATCATTAAGTATCCCTCTCCAATCGATGAATCTCGTTTTCTGAAGAATGCTCAGTCTCCAGAACCCTTATATGGTTTGCCTTCGGCAGTTGAGTTCTGTCAGAGCTGTGTAATCTCAAATCAGCGCCCAAATTCTGCGGTTGAGTATAAGCATACTAAATCAAGCCAGAAATCTACTATCCATTTTGATAAAAACGGAATATGTGATGCCTGTAATTTTGCAAAAAAGAAAAAACATAGCATTGATTGGAGTGAGCGAGAGAAGGCACTAATAGCCTTGTGCGATCGCCATAGAAGACATGATGGAAATTATGACTGTATCGTTCCTGGTTCTGGAGGCAAAGATAGCTTTTACGCTGCCCATATTCTTAAAACAAAGTATGGAATGCATCCCTTGACTGTAACCTGGGCTCCCCATATTTACACTGAATGGGGTTGGCATAATTTTCAGGCTTGGATTCATGCGGGACTGGACAACTATTTGATGACTCCCAACGGAAGAGTTCACAGGCTGCTAACCCGTCTTGCAACAGAACTTTTATTTCATCCATTTCAACCCTTTATGATGGGGCAGAAGTCGCTTGCTCCTAAGATGGCTATTTTGTTCGATATCCCTTTAGTTTTTTATGGGGAAAATGAGGCAGAATATGGTAATCCAATCGCAGACGCTGACAAAGCGCAGCGTGATTGGGGTTATTTTACCTCGGAAGATGAATCTCAGATTTTTTTAGGCGGAGTATCGGTTAAGGATTTGATAGATCGATTTGGATTGGATCGCTGCGATCTACAACCTTATCTTCCAGCCGATCCCAATCGACTTTACGAGAAGAATGTTGAAGTTCACTACTTGGGCTACTATCTAAAATGGCATCCTCAAAGCTGTTATTACTATGCAGTCGAGCACGGAGGTTTTCAAGCTTCTCCAGAACGTACTCCTGGCACTTACAGTAAGTATAATAGCATTGACGATCGTATTGATGACTTCCACTACTATACAACTGGAGTTAAATTCGGCATCGGCAGGGCTAGTTATGATGCCTCTCAAGAAATTCGTTCTGGAGATATAGATCGAGAGGAAGGAGTAGCACTTGTGAAACGATTTGACCATGAGTTTCCAGAACGGTTTTCTGACGAAATTTTTCGTTATCTGAGCCTTTCATCTCAAGAATTTCCGATTGCCAGTCAGATGTTTGAACAGCCTATTATGGATCTGGATTATTTTAATCGGTTGACCGATAAATTTAGATCGCCCCATATTTGGTATATCGAAAATGGAGAGTGGAAACTTCGTCACGCCGTATGGCATAAAAGTTAAGTAAATTTTAATTTTTAAGACGATGAGAAAAATCCGTTTAATTGCTCGTCTAGATATTAAAGGGTCTAATTTGATCAAGGGAGTTCACCTTGAGGGACTACGTGTTATTGGTTCACCAGGAGAATATGCTCGTAGATATTATCAACAAGGTGCAGATGAATTACTTTACATGGACTGTGTTGCTAGTCTTTACGGTCGAAATAACCTAAGCCATATTATTAAGAATGCCGTTCGAGATATTTTTGTGCCTATTACTGTAGGAGGTGGTGTTCGTTCCATTGATGATGCTAACCACCTACTCCGATGTGGAGCTGACAAGGTAGCTATTAATACAGCAGCAATTGCTCGTCCTAGTTTAATT
This sequence comes from Geitlerinema sp. CS-897, assembly GCF_028368005.1. Taxonomy (NCBI): domain Bacteria; kingdom Bacillati; phylum Cyanobacteriota; class Cyanophyceae; order Geitlerinematales; family Geitlerinemataceae; genus Geitlerinema; species Geitlerinema sp. CS-897. The sequence continues at coordinate 14,622 of NZ_JAQNCQ010000031.1, forward strand.
ACAGATGTCGCACGTTGTTTTGGTAGTCAGTGTATGGTACTTTCTATAGAAGCTAAGCAAGTTGGCTCTAATCGATGGGAAGCCTACACTGATAACGGTCGTGAGCGAACTGGCGTAGACGTAATTGATTGGGTCAAACAAGGTGTTAGCCTCGGTGCGGGTGAGATTTTGCTAACTTCCGTAGATAGAGAAGGAACTCGTAAGGGGTTTGACATCTCTTTAATTAAGGCTGTTACTGAGTCTGTTACAGTTCCTGTTATTGCTAGTGGAGGAATGGGTCAACTAGACCACTTACGTGATGCAGTTTGTCAGGGAGGAGCAGACGCAGTAGCTATGGCTGATATTCTTCACTATCAGCGCTCTACCCTAAGTGAAATTCGTCAATTCGCGTTATCTTCTAATATAGCAGTGAGGCGTTATGAAAAATCCTGAAGTCACTGTTATTGACTATGGTGCTGGCAATCTTCTCAGCGTTCGGCAAGCTTTTGAATATTTGGGAGCTACTGTTCATGTCACCGCCGATCCTGAGTTTCTTCTGACATCTTCTAGGGTCGTGTTACCTGGGGTTGGTGCTTTTGCTAAGGCTATGTTTGAATTACAAGAGTTAAATCTCACGGATGTTATCAACCAAATCGCCGTTCAAGGAACTCCCTTGCTAGGTATTTGTTTAGGAATGCAGCTTTTAATGGATGAAAGTGAAGAGTTTGGTACAAATGCTGGATTAGGACTAATTCCAGGGATGGTCATTCCCATTCCCGCACTGACTGCTACAGGACAACCCCAGAAGATTCCCCATATAGGGTGGAACGAGCTAATTCCGACATCAAAAAATGAAGGAGATTGGCTTAATACACCATTGCAAAATATTTCTCCTGGAGAAGCAGTTTATTTTGTTCATTCCTTTATGGCTATCCCTGACGATCCAAATCATCGCGTTGCAGATTGCCTCTATGGAGGTCTGTCTATATCAGCAGCAATTGCGAAAGATAACATTTTTGGATGCCAATTTCATCCTGAAAAAAGTGGGGAAGTAGGGTTAAAAATATTAAAAAGTTTTTTGGATATAAAATACAATAAAAATTCATAGTATACATTGTGTATTAAATTATTTTGGAGGTCATCAGTATGAGTCAAACATGCTCAGTTAATATTGGTGGAATTACGATTGGGGACAATTTCCCAACTGTGGTAATGGCGGAAGTAGGAACCTTTTTCAATAGTGACATTACAGAGGCTGAAAGGTATCTACGTGCCATAGCTAATGCTGGGGCTAAGTTATTTAAGACAGAAATATTACACAATCCAAATGTGTGTTTAAAGAACACTAGTTTGACTACCACCTACAAGCATACAGAGGGAAGTACAACTGAAGATTATCGAGCGCTCATCGAGCGCAAGGTCGTACCCTTGGAAGATTATGCAAAACTCTTCACTCTCTGTCGCGATTTAGGTATTCCATTTGTTTGCAGTATATACGATGTAGAGGGGGTTGATTTTATTGTCGAGCAAGGAGGCGCAGCGATCAAATTTGCACGAGATAATATGGATAACATTGCTCTTATCAGATATGCTGCTGCGACTGGACTGCCCCTCATTATGGATGCTGGTAATCTTTATTTGAGTGAAATTGCTCGCGCTATTGAAACTGCACGAAAATTTGGAGATGGAGGAGTAATTCTCAACCATCACCCAGCAGCCAATCCTGCTCCGCCCGAGATCCATAATTTGCGGGTAATCGAGACTTATAAACGTACCTTTGGAGTGCCTGTCGGTCTGTCTTGCCACTATCGTGGAGATGAAATTCTATATGCAGCTGTGGGGGCTGGTGTGAACCTTATCGAGAAAGGAGTTGATTTTAATCCTGACAGAACTGAGCAAGATCTGGTATCTGCGGCTCCTATGAATTCACTATCTGATATAATACGGAAAGTAAATAACTGCTGGATGGCACTTGGAAAGATACGCTGGGAGGTATCTGAACCTAGAAATCAATCTTCATGGAAAGGCTTTGTAGCACGGTCTAATATTCAAAAAGGAACGCCCTTAAATTTGAATAATGTCGGTTTCTCCTTTCCCTGTAAGGGGATATCTGTAGCCAACTGGGATCTGATCGTTGGTCATCATGCTGCCCGAGATATTTGTGAAGGTGAAGTAATTAATTGGCAAGATGTTGTCTAAATTTGTGGGTCTTCTGGGTATGAGGTAATAAGTGGAACTCATATCAAGCCTGGTAAGGGTTTCAGGCTTTTGGGGAAATTCAAATTGTATTGCTTTATACAGTTCAAACCGTAAAAATAGAAGACCCAAAATTTGTCAAGTAAGTTTAGTTAAAAAAGGTGCTGCCATGCAAGAACAACAATATTCAAGAACACAAGTTTATTTAAGTTCCAATCGAAATGCAGAACCTAAATATATGTTTGCATGTTTAGGAGATATTATTGAGCGCCAAGGCTACTCTATTCTTAGTGAATTTAAAATGTTAGATGTAGGAACAGCTACGGGCGATTTCATTCAGTATATTTTGAATCGATTTTCAAAAGTTGAATGTATGGGAGTTAACTTCGATGAACAACTTATTAAAAGGGCAGAAAACAGAAACATTAACGCTTCCTTTCGTGTTGGTGATGCTAATAATTTATCTTGCATAAATGATAGCAGTTTTGATGTTGTAACCCTAATAGGTACTCATAGTATATTTGATGACTTTCGTCCGTCATTTTCGGAATGTATTTGAGTCGCCAACAACAAAGGTCTTGTAATTGTTGCTGGCATTTTCAATGAATATCCATTGGATTGTCGAATTTATTGGATGTATCCTGATAACTTAGATGCAGATTGGCATCCAGGGTATAACCTATTTTCTACAAAGTCTGTATCAACTTACTTGCAGTCATTAACAAAAGTAGATAGCTTTCATTTTGTTAATTTTTCTGAATTTCCTTTTCCTTTCGATATCGAACCACAGGACGATCCGGTGCGTTCTTGGACATACAAAGATTCAAATGGAGTTCGACGTTTCCGAAATGGAATCATGCCACTTGATTTTAAATTTTTAGTGATTGAGTTGTCGTGAATAAGGAATGTAGAGTGGTTAATTATAAGTTTGAATATGCATGGTCAAGTGGGGATTTGCCAGGTGAACCTAAATTCCACTATCCAGTACCTCAAAGCATATCAAAACCTATAGTGACAGGACTAAAGTCACTAATCCCAAACATAGATTTTCTCGAACTCTTTTCGTTACAACAAGCTCATGCGCTATCTGGTCGTTTTATAGCAAAGAGCAAATCATCTACCTGGTTGCTACGTGTTACAGAAAGATTAGGTTATTCTGAACTTGAGAAAAAAATATTAGATTACGCACTTTCTCAGGGCATAAGTCTCAGTCCTATCCTGTACAGTGAAATAATTAAAGTAGATGGCAAGTATTACCGGGTAGATGTTCGTCCCTTCATTCATGGAGACCACTTCGATGGTTCTACAAAGAAAATATACTTGCTGGCCAAAGAACTAAGTAAATTGCATAAAGGTTTGGCAGATTTTCCCGATCGAAATAGAATTCAAATAATTTCTCGTCAACGATATCAGGCTTTAGAAGAAACACGTAAGTTATTAGGAGAAGCAATTACAAATAATTGCCTGGAGATATTTGGGTCTACAGAGGCATGGGTCAGAAAAAACATGAATTGGTTACAGCTTCTGGTTACAATGTTTGACCCTAGAATGGATCTGCGACCTAGTGCACAGTGTTTACATGGAGAAGTACATCCTGGTAATGTTCTTTTTCAGGAAGGATATCCTATCCTGATTGATTTTGAAGAAAGCGTACATACTTTTGCTCCACCTGATTGGGATCTTGCCTTTTTAGTACAACGTTTCTGTATGAATCGAAAAACCGGTGAGCTTGACCGCAATCTGTTTAAGGCAGTTACTGATGGCTATGGTACATCTCTTCCGCCACTATCCATGACTATGCGCCAAGCGGCTTGGTTTTCCGTAGCTGTGGCTCTTCAAAGTATCAGAAATGGATTAATAGTTCCCAATTCGGAATTGGATAAGTTCGTACTTTTTGAAGAATTTGCACGATCGATTGAGCAAGAATGAGACAGCTTAAGATTCTTTTTACTGCACGAGATCCGGGTGGTGCAGGAGCTATTTTACCTGTATTCCAATACTTTCGAGAACGTGGGGAGTGCGAAGTCGTTATAGCTGCTTCTGGGATTGCGCATGATTGGTTATGCAAACAGGGTGAACAGCCTTTTTCATTTTTTTGTTCAAGCAATAGGGATTACATTTGTCATAATGAAGACCCAACTCAACTATTAGAAGCAGCGGACGAGCTACTTGGGAATATCCAGCCAGACGCAGTGGTCACAGCACTTTCTTCTTTTGGCGCTGGGATAGATGAAGCTGTCATTGCTCAGGCAGTTGTCCCTACATTTTCTATACAAGACTGTTGGGGTGATGTAAATACAGAACTTGGCGTAACTGCTGACACGTATTTCGTTATTGATGATTTCGCGGCAAAACTATCCCAGGATCGTTTCGGTGTAAATACGGTGGTAGTTGGTGCACCTAAATATACGAGATACTCGACTCTGGACATTCCAAGTCTCAGACATCAATATAGACATTTAGCTGGAATTGCCGATGGTGTTAGTATGGTGTGCTGGTTTGGTCAGTCACCTAAAATACCAGGACATGAAAAAGTCTTTGAAGATTTTATTTCTGTATTGCCCGAACTTAGAAAAAATATTAAAGTAGTTTTGCGCGGACATCCAAAATTTGCAGAAGATTTCGCGCTATATTTAAATCAAATTCGCTTAGCTGGATTAGATGTATGTGATGCGACAGGAAAAGGTCGAGCAGAAGGTTGGCTGTCCGCTTGTGATTTGATGGTAACACCGTTTTCTATGAGTGGTATAGATCATGCTTACCTGACATCAGTTAGTCCAGAGGTTTTAGGAAATGTTGTTTATTTAATGACCAACAAAGATATTCAAGATTTCCAGTTTCAGGCTACAGGTATTAGAAAATTTCCGCCCCTTTTAAATCGAGGTATAGGTTACTATGTGGACAATATTATAAAGATTGATACAGTCTTGAATCTGGCACTTACATGGGAATCAAGAATTGATTACTATCATCGTTCAAAGCAATTAATATTTTTAAATCCATGCGTTGCTATCTATAAATATATTTTAGAATGTCTTAGAAAAGAGTAACATATCAACAGTATCCTAGACCCAACGACCGAAAATATATTATGTTGATATTACTTCAGATATTATTAAATCCAACTTGATATGCTGGATTGCCAGCTACAATCCATCCATCTGCAACAGGTTTTGTGACTACAGAACCTGCACCAACAATTGTGTTGTGACCAATTTTAATGTCTGGTATGACAATTGCACCTGCTCCAATGAAAGCAGACTCTAAAACGACTACACTTCCACATAAAGTCACACCTGGCGCAATAAAAGCATGAGATTTAATGAGACAATTATGATCGATGCTTGCCCTTGTATTAATAACTACATTGGATTCTAAAATCACTTCACACTGAATTACTACTCCAGCCATAACCTGAGAACCCTCACCTATTCTACTTGCATGGCTAATGGTAGCAGAAGGATGACAAAGCGAGGCAAAACTAAAACCCTCAGACTTTATTCTGTTAAATATATTCTTTCGTATGCAAGTCTTAGGATTTGCACCTAAACCGTTAACTAGCAGAATATCTTTAGGGCATAAACTATCTAAATACTCATCTCCTCCTAAGATTGGTACGCCAAAAATTCGATCTTTAGAACAAATATTTGGATCGAGAATACCTGTAACTTGAACACCACTTGCGAGTAGCGTGTCCAACACCACTCGCCCATGACCACCTGCCCCCAAAACGTACAATTGCTTAGACATCCAATATCTCGTCTCGCTCAAAATTTCGCGTTGCTACTCGATCGAGTGTCTGCCAGTATTGGAAGGGAGAAACCCCCGTACCAGGTCGCTTACAGCTAACGTTATAGTCTGTAAACGTTTCTCCTGTACGGATCTCCCTCGTTGCAACTAAACTTTTACGAGCAACACTACGATTCTTCCACTCAGAAGCAGTAGGACATTTAACGCCATCTCCAAATGCTTGTTCGATCTCTCTCACTTGCCGTACCAGTTTCCGTAACTCTTCAGGTTCTAAAGAAGCCCGATGGTCTGGGCCCGGCAAATTCCGATCGAGCGTAAAATGTTTTTCGATAACCTTTGCTCCCCGTGCTACTGCAGCTAGAGAAATATGAATACCTTCAGTATGGTCGGAATAACCTACGGGCAACCCGAATGCAACTCTCAATGTATCCATCGCTAATAAATTGACATCTGTAAAGGGAGCAGGATACTCCGTTGTGCAATGTAGCAGTGTCACCTTTTCCTGTAAAGCTTGTTGACCTGATTCCGAACAATAAGCTTCTTGAAACCCTAAAATTGAAGGGGAAGCTTCTGGTTTTACGTAACCAAATGCCAAAACTCCTAACGCCGCTTCAACCTCACCCAGGGTACTCATCCCAGTGGAAAGGATGATATCTTTCTGCGTTTGTGCGGCTTTGAGTAGAAGGGGAGCGTTTGTGATTTCACCAGAGGGAAGCTTGAGACGAGGTAAGTCAAACCGTTCGGTCAGTAACTCAATACTTTCTAAGTCAAAAGGGGTTGATAAAAATTGAATGTCACGCTTATGACAATACTCAATCAAAATCTGATGGTCGGATTCATTCAATTGCAAACGCTGCACCATTTCCAATTGAGACTCTGCTTCATCAGTAGTTTGGGTTTGATATTCTGCTTTAGGTGCGTAGTGACTAATGATGCGATCCGCACGAAAAGTCTGAAATTTAACAGCGTCAGCACTAGCTTTAGCCGCAACGTCAATTAACTGCTTGGCGAGCCTCAAATTGCCATTATGATTGACACCGGCTTCTGCAATAATAAAAGTAGACATTTCAGAAACAATGCTCTATATCGAAAAACGATTTTCGAATGCTCAGCGGTTTAGATTTTAGCACCGCTGCAATTCTTTGACTTGAATTTCCTATGCCATAACATGATTCTACCGTAGACAATAAGGATTGAAACTCTCTGGATAAAGCTTGGTGTAGAGCGGCAATAATATCTATGCTACTTTCTAAGACATCGATTACCGATTTAGCTTTAAGGCGACCTTTCTGTCGATCTCCAACATTTACTGTTGCCTTGTTCAAGGCTGGAGCTTCTGTTAAACCGCTAGAGGAGTTTCCTAGTATCACATCAGCTTCTCGCATTAAGCTTAAATAGCGTTGTTGACCGAGTGAAACAAATGCTTTCGATCGATGCTGGTTTTCACAAACCCATCGATCGATCTGCTCGATTAGAACTCGCCCTCCTGTATCTGCATTGGGATAAGTGAAAATCACCGTTGCGTCAGGAAAGCGATCGAGAGCAAGCAATAATTCCTCCATTGCACTTGAGGAATATTTCGCGTCAAGAGTTACTGGATGATACGTTACCAAAAATACTGGAGATCGCAGTTGAATTCCTAATGAATGTTCTAGAGTAGCTCGATCGAGCCATGATATATGTTGAAGATGGTCTAATCCTGGCGCACCAAAATTGAAAACCCGATCGGGGGATTCTCCAAGTTGAATGATACGTTGGCGATAAGGTTCAGCCGCTACAAAATGCCATTGAGCAAACTTGGTTATAGCATGACGAATCTGTTCGTCAAAAGCGCCTTCTGTCACTTCACCTCCATGTATATGTGCTATCGGAATCCGAGCCACCATCGCCGCTTGTGCCGCAGCTAGAATTTCAAAGCGATCGCCCAAGACAACTAAAATATCTGGTTTCAATCTTTCTAAAGCATCAGCAAATCCGATCGTTCCTAATCCTATTGACTTAGCAATACCTACAGGGGTATCACTGGACATTAACATTTCAACCTTAGCGTCAATAGAAAATCCATCTTTCTCAATCACTTTATAAGTCAGACCAAACTCGGGAGAAAGGTGCATTCCCGTCGCAACCACTTGAAGCTCTAAATCCGGATCGGACTGAATTTCTTTCATGAGCCAATAGAGCAAACCATACTCAGCACGAGTGCCAGTAACAATACCAATTTTACGAGACATATTGTTCTCCTAACTTCGCACTGCTAGGAATATTAATGGCACGTTTTTCTAGATTTTCAGCATAACTCAAATCCATACGAGGTGAATTCAAAAACATGGGGAGTTTGTGCATCAGTTTCCAAGGAGGGCGCGTCATAATGCCTCGTTCGTTTGTTAATTCGAGCAAGCGATCGCGCTGAACCTCACCACCTTGCTCCACAAACAATAGGTTGAGCCAGTAATTACTGTTACAAATCTCGGAATCAATAAAAAAACGGACTCCTTTCACATCCTGAAAAACTTCAGCATACTTAGAGGCTAAAGAGCGCTTTTTTGACAAAAAACTAGGCATTTGCTCTAATTGGGCGCATCCTAGAGCCGCATTAATATTTGGCATTCTGTAATTATAGCCAACTCGATCGTGAAGGAATGACCAACGATGAGGAACCTTAGCAGTTGTCGTAATGTGTTTCGCTACATCTGCCAAAGACTCATCGTTGGTCAAAATTGCTCCACCTCCCCCTGTCGTCATAATTTTATTACCATTAAAGCTTAGCGCGGATACACGTCCCCAATTTCCAGTATGGCGACCTTTATAAAAACTTCCAAGAGATTCAGCGGCATCCTCAATTAACTCTAGCTTGAATTCTTTGCATAGCTTCGCTAAAGGATCGAGGTCTACTGGATGACCAAATGTATGAACTGCAATCACCGCCTTTATTCTACGTCCAGTTTCTCGATTAACACAATGGTTCCCTTCAATTCGGGCAATGTGACGTAAATAGTTTTTTAATTTTTGAGGATCGATCCCTAATGTTGACTCCTCACTGTCTACAAAATGAGGAATCGCTCCACAATAAGCTACTGCATTTGCGGTTGCCACAAAAGTCAAAGCAGGTATTAGAACCTCGTCTCCGGCTTCAACTCCAACTAGCTGAAGACAAATATGTAAAGCAGCAGTTCCATTGACTACTGCTATCGCTCTTTTTGCCCCTGTATAAGCTGCTAATTCGTCTTCAAAGCGATCGACAAATTTTCCAACTGATGAAACCCAGCCTGTATCTAGGCATTCTTTCACATAAAGCCACTCATTACCCCCAAACTCGGGTTCGTGCAAACCGATGAAATCGAGATTTCTCGGCAAAACCTTTCGTAAAGCTTGAATTACACTCTCTAGATTAATTTTGTCAACCATCACTCAATTTAAATGTTATAAATATCTGATTTGTATTGCCTTAGATTATCTTCGTTACTAAACCAGGCTGCGGTTTCTTCTAAGCCACGTTTAAAACCTTCGCGTCCACCGTAAATAGGTTCCCATCCCAGAAGCTGTCGAGCTTTCGTATTATCTGCCCATAATCGATTCACTTCGCTTTTTTCAGGACGCAAGCGAACCTCGTCAGTTTCAATTTCAATTTCGACATTCATCGCCTCTGCAATAAGCTGAACCGTGTCACCAATGGAGATTTCAAAGTTGCTGCCTATATTGATTACTTCCCCTACCGATTTGTCAGACTCAGCGATCGCCATAAATCCTCGAACGGTATCTTTAACGTAATTAAAATCTCTTGTCGGATGTAAAGCCCCTAACTTAATTTTTCGCTTGCCATTAGCAATTTGAGTGATAACTGTAGGAATTACAGCTCGAGCTGATTGTCGAGGCCCATATGTATTAAAAGGTCGGATAATAGAAATCGGTGTACCAAAAGATTGGTAAAAAGACATTGCAATTTGATCGGCACCAATTTTACTGGCTGAGTATGGTGACTGACCTTGTAACGGATGCTCTTCCGTAATTGGAACAAATTGAGCCGTCCCATAAACTTCACTTGTGGAAGTATGTACGACTTTCTGAACTTCAAGTTCTTTCGCCGCTTGAACCACATTTAATGTTCCCTTGATATTTGTATCTATATAAGTAGCCGGCGAATGATACGAGTAAGGAATTGCAATTAATGCAGCTAGATGCAAGACTGTATCGCAGCCTTTCATAGCTTCTTTTACGCCATAAGGATCGCGAATATCACCCGAAAATACTTCTAAGTTCTCTAGGACTTCTTTGGGCGATCGATCTAACCATCCCCAAGAGTTAAAGGAGTTGTAAAGAACAAATGCTTTAACATTAAATCCCTGTTTGACTAGCTCTTCTGTTAGATGAGAGCCAATAAAACCATCTGCCCCAGTGACTAATATTTTCTTCACAGCACCTGCAAAGTTATCAATACAGTTTAAATATATGAACCCAGAAAATCCAGAATTTTCACTAAACCACTAAGCAATCGAACATCCATTGCGCCGACAAGCTCAAAATATCCAGACTCTCCAACACCGGAAAAAGTTCCACCCCCGATCGCACCTGCGGCAAACTATCCGCTTGAAATACTACCACCGACTCATCTTGACGGTCAACTAACCATCCTAGTTGCGTCCCAGCATTCAGGCAATATCGCAACCCTCACGACCCCAATCCTTCCTACAACCGCGTCAACACCTGCCCCATCTCCCCCGCCAGCAGTGCCTTCACATCCAGCACCAACCCCAGAAAGAACGGACTACTCAAACACCCCGCCGCGTCCGGTTCCTGCTGGCGATATTCCCCCTCTTCAAGAACGTACCAGCGAAACTCCTCTTCCAGAACCACCCAAACCAGATATTCCCGAACCCCATTGCGACGATAAGCCTGTAACTTATCGTGGAGGTCGTAAGATGCCGTACTCGCCGCAATCTCCACAATTAACTCCGGCGCACCCTCAATATAATCGTCCTCGCTAATCCGCGACTTTCCCCCCGCCGATTCATCAAGGCGCAAGAGAGCATCGGGTTGAACTTCATTTTTCGAGTCAAGGCGAACCGTTGTGTTATCGAATACCATGACATTCGGTGTAGCCGCTGCATAAACCATTAACCAGCCCATGATGAAGCCGTGAGGTCGGCCATGTTGCCTAGCTCTAACTGGCGATGCCATATAAACCACCCCTTCCACCAACTCCGCCTTCTTCACCTCTGGCAGCAACCGATAGCGTCGCTCGAATTCAGTACGGGTGAGGCGATCGCCGTTTTCCAAAATCGGCACGAGTTTCGATGTCACTGGTTTTCCTCCACTCACGATCGCACCTCCTCTCGTTCTCAGACCGCCCTCGGCAGACTGCTGCTGCAACCACACCAGCGCATCTACCATCTCCATCAACTCTAACAGCACCACCGACCCAACATCGCGCCGTATCCGAGGAACTCCTCCCACAGGCGATCGCTCAAACCACCAGCCAATCGAAAACCTGCTGTGCCGATAAGTTTAGGCAACCTAGCTCTTCCAGTACCGGTAAAGGTTCTACCCCCGATCGCACCTGCGGCAAGCCGTCCGGTTGAAATACCATCACCGACTCGTCTTGAGAGTCAACCAACCATCCTAATTGCGTCCCGGCATTCAAGCAATAGAGAATTTTCTCAATCACCTGGTTCGCTGACTGCTCCGGCGACAGAATCTCGATAACCCAATCCGGATGACAGTCGAAGCGATTGGCAATTCTCCCCCGTTCCGTCTTGGGAATCCGGCTCCAAACAAACACGGCGATATCAGGAACGAGCGATCGTCCCGAAAACGTACACCGCAGTTCTGTAAACGCATGAGCCAACTTCCCCGGAACCGCCACCTCATTAATCGCCGTCCCCAAGCGAATCTGTAACGTGCTATGTTCCCCTTGCGGCATTGGTTTTTGCCGAACGCTCCCCTCCACATATTCACAAGCCGGTTGAGTCTCAGGACAAGCCAAGAACTCCTCAAGCGTGAGTTGACCCGTCAAGGGAGGAACCACAACCATAAAACACCTCCAAACCGTCAAATTACAACCGTCACGACCCCAACCCTACCTGCAACCGCGTCAAAACCTGCCCCATCTCCCCCGCCAGCAGTGCCTTCACATCCAACACCAACCCCGGAAAAAACGGACTACTCAAACACCCCGCCGCGTCCGGTTCCTGCTGGCGATAGTCCCCCTCATCGAGAACGTACCAGCGAAACTCCTCTTCCAGAACCACCCAAACCAGATATTCCCGAACCCCGTTCCGACGGTACGCCCGTAACTTATCGTGGAGGTCGTAAGATGCCATACTCGAGCCAATTTCCACAATTAACTC
>NZ_JAQNCQ010000032.1:0-2638 GCF_028368005.1 Geitlerinema sp. CS-897
CAAAACCTGCTGCAAAACCTGAGCGTTGACGGTCTTTAATGCCGGGTATTCAGCCTTAGCTGCCGTCAACCGTTTGGCTTGGACATGGTAACTGGGGAATGGTTCGTCCGCAAGCAGAATATATTCCTGCACGATAGAACATGCATTCACGGGACACTTGCGAGACTTTAGCCAGTCTTTGCGTTCCCGAGCGCAAAGTTCCAGACATGGCGGCACACATCAAGAATGTGCTCGATCTCTGAAACTTGTTCGGCAGTCGGTTCGAGTTTGAATTCCCACGTCAGGTTCAGCATACCTACACTATAACAAAAAGTTGTGTAGGTTGTGAATTTTCGCGGCATCGAGCCGCTCAATCCACGCGCCCTACACCACCAGCCAAATCAGAGATTATGGCGCTCAGTACTGAGCTGTTCTTGATAGTTATTTCCCCGCGCGATCGCCGACTTTCCCATTGGACTGACGCCCCACCAACTCCCGCAACCGCTCCCGATACTCCTGTTGCGTTATCTTTCCTTCCTTCAACTGGCGACTGAGGGCGTCGAGTCGCGGGCGAACCGAGTCCCGTTTGGCGGCGATCGCCTCGGAATTCGCCTCGTACACCGATTTTCCTTCTTGCTTGGCGTTGCGGAATACTTGCTTGAGTTCCTCCGAACTCATCTGGCGGCCGCTAGCGTAATAGCGATTCGTCGCTTGACCGAGGGCCCAAGTCAGTGTAAACCAAAACGACGCGCTGGCCGCACTTCCCAGTACCGGAACGAAAATCCCCACCACAGACACCGCCGCCCAGGTCGTTAACGCCGCCGCAAACGCCCCCAACCCTCCAAAGATGTTTCCCACGACGGCTAGGGCGTCTTGACCCTTGGGATAACCCCATTTCGCCCCGATCGCCCGCATCATCTTCAACTCCAAAACGTAAGCAGCTAGGGCGGTAATGGCGTTGAGTCCTGGGATCGGATTGAAGCCGAGGATCGCGATTCCGATCGAATAATCGAGAACGAGACTGCGAACGTTCTGTTCTCGGATGGTGGGATCGCCTGTCGCTTCGAGGATCTCGTCTCCCGACTCGTCCGACAACGCCTCTAACGCCGTCTCGAACAGTTCCTCGTCTTGTTGGCTGTCGATCTCGAACGCGACGCGAAGGCGATCGAGGATTTCCTGTTCTTGCGGCGTCGTCCCGCCAAGTTTCGCCATCGTAAAGGCGGCGTCGTAGAGAGTTGTTTGGATTTCGGGTCGGGTAATCTGCGCGATCGAGCTGTCGAGATCTTCGGGTTGAGACAACAACCTATCTAACGTGAGGTCTTCCGGTGGCGATTCGAGTTGCGCCCAGGCTGCTTCGAGGGCGTTTCGTTCTTCATCTGTGAGAACGCCGTCCGCTTGGGCGGTTAACACCAACACGTTCAAACTGGCGAGGGCTTCGCGATCGCGATCGGACATGGGGTTAGAATCTCCGTTAGACGATATCGAGAGGTCGCGCGTCGAACCGAGTGGCCGGTTCAGGATTTCGATTTAACCACCCACCGCAACAGCCACAGAGAAGTCGTCAAACCAATAAAGTGGGCGAACAGGGTGTGAGTGTTTCCCAAGACCACGAAAATGTCGATCGGTTGAATTAATTGGTTTAACGCCGCTGGAGAAAACGCCACCCCTTCCGATCGCAGGGCTTTCGCCAGCAAAATTCCCGTGATGGTTTCGGCCGCCAACAAATTAAACAGCATTCCCACCAAGTTGACGATCGAGCCAATTTCGATCGCTCGTACCGTTTCAGCCCGCGTCGGACGTAGGGTACTGTCGGCGATTCCGAGGCGTTTGGCCAGTTGGCCGTATCGAAGCGTCCAGTAAATGCTAATTCCCAAGGCGACCAATCCCGTAACGGCGAAGAAAATTCCCGGTCCTCGTCCTGGGTTGATTTGAGCGGCGCCGGGTTCGTCAGACGCTGCGATGGGAATGGTGAACAGGAAAATTAACGCTGCAACGACCCCTAAAATAATTTGTACCCAAAAGCTGAGCTGTCCCGCCCGGCGCAAGGCGGGAATCACGCGCTCGACTGCGGGAGGAAGCGCTTGAATCTGGCTCGAGTCGGAGGTCGAAATGTTGTAGTCCTCGTTGTTCATGGAGTTTGTCTAAACCGCGTCTGGACGTTTTTCTTCTAGCGTACCGTTTGTCGCCGAGTCGCGCTCGTTTCCCAAGGTGCGATCGCGCAGGGTGACGGTGACGAGATGAGACAAAACCCCCACCGGCCCGGCGAACAAACACAGGGCGATCGAGTGTCTCGTCCAAACCCCCGTTTTCTGACCTTCCCAATAAATCCAACGCCCCACGAACAAATCCATCACCAGGAAATGCGCCCAACCTGTCGCGGCGGCGGGTTCTTCGCCAAAGAAGCGGGCGATTTGAGATAGACTGGGGTTCGCCAAGGCTTCGACGGATTCGGCGTTGAGGCTTTGGGAAATACAATACAGATAAAATCCCACCAACACCACAAAGGGAAGATTTGACTTTGACATACTCACCGCCCTAGAAGGGCGGCGATTCCTGCTAAGCAGTTACTGATTCATCGACACCACTTACTGGCTCGGGCTTCCCTTCGTCAGCAGAGGTGGGAGTCTCCTCAGTCGTTTGCGGTTTCCCGCCAGTTTCC
>NZ_JAQNCQ010000033.1:0-4641 GCF_028368005.1 Geitlerinema sp. CS-897
ATTTTCGGGTGAGGAACAGGTAACTAACCTCCTTAAAAACCTGGCATCGAAAGATGAGAACCGATGATTACTGAAGTTTGGCGGTTCCACAGGTCAAATAGCTCGTGTGGGTAAAAGCTTCAAGCGTCAAGCACGGAGACTCAGAATTTTTGAAGAACTCCACGCTCTCGGTCGGGCAGACTGGAACAGGTATCCCCCCTTAGCCCCCCTTGGTAAGGGGGGTTGGGGGGATGCGAAACGCGCCGGCGTGATGAAGATCTCTGGACATTTGGCTTACGGGTCAAATATGTAAGTCTTGTCGTTGAACCAAGAATCCCCACACCGTGATAGCTGGGGAGTGTCAATTGACATCGGTTTGTTGAAATCGGTTTGTGTCTCGTTCGTGCGATCCTCCATCCTTTTCCGATAAGCTGGGTTACAAGAAGTCTTCACCACATCCCCCCTTAGCTCCCCAAAGGAGAGGAGGGTTGGGGGGATGGAGGGGCTTGTCGGGTCGAGCAAAACCAGTATTTGCAATTCGGATTCTGTATGAGAGGTCGGAGACGAAATCTCTCCGAGCCACAAAAGACGCACCACGGCACGTCTTCCAAAAACTCTACACTCTTTCCTGAAAAATGGGTCGCCTGGGATTCGAACCCAGAACTAATCGGTTAAAAGCCGAGTACTCTACCGTTGAGTTAGCGACCCGGTGGCGTCCGGTTGTTTTGTTCAGACCTTTACTAGATTAGCACACTCGAGCGAAATTGCAAGGCTTTTTTCAAAAAAATTTTTCAAAGGGACTGGACTTGAAAGCGCACGAGCATTTCTAGGCTCGATCGCGGGTGGATGCGAATCAGTCGCTCTCCCGTGTTGATGGCGTTGCGAGGAGCGCTCCAGGGTTCGAGACAGTAATAGTCTTTGCCGCGTACCGTCCAGAAGACAAGGGTGGAAAAGGGGGTGTTGTACTCTAATTTGAGTTGAAGTCCCCGATCTTCGTCGTGAACGGTGGCGTTGTGGCTGTTGAGTTGGGAAAACGCCACGTCGATTTCGTCGCGATCGAAGTCGAACTCGCCGTGAAAGTCCTGTAAGGCACCGTCGAGTTGGTCCCAATACTGTTCGGAGGGGATGAGAAAGCGCAATTGAGATTTGTCGCGCACGAGAAAGTAGGGATGCAGCCCGGTGGAAAAGGGCAATACGCAATCTTCGCTGGGATTGGTGTAACGTTGGACGATTTCGAGCGTGTTGCCTTGGAGTTTGTAGGTAAAGGTGAGTTGAAACTCGAAGGGGTAAACCTCGCGAGTTCGATCGCTACTCGAAAGTTCGAGGGTGAGACTCGCGCAATCTTCGGTGTTGCGATCGCAGACGTTCCAGGGCAGATCCCGCGCGAAACCATGTTGTTTGAGGCTGTACGGTTTACCGTTGTAGGTGTAGCGGTTGTCGGGAAGGTTGCCGCAAATGGGGAAAAGAATCGGAATTCCTCCGCGAACGCTGAGTTCGGGATTGGCAAAACGGTCTTCGTCGAAATATAAAACGTCTCGATCGCCGACTCTCCATCTCGTGACGAGTCCGCCCCGTTCGGGAACGATTTCAATCTGGGAATTCGCGGTTCGATCGGAGAGGATATAGGTTTGATATTGTTTTTTTTGAGTTTCGATCGCGTACATGGATCGTATTTCACCCTTCACTACGCTGGCGATCGCACTGAGCCTCAAAACTCGACGGCGATCGAAGCGAACTTACGCTTTTCATACTACGACACGGTGGGAAATTGAGAAGTTGGCAGCGGGGCGCGAAATGGCACTCGAATTGCAGGAAGTTCGATATCGGCGTGACGCGATCGCTTTGAGATCTGTTTCTGCGTCGCGGCCACTTCAAAGGGTAACGTCGGTCGCTGCCATCCCACGGGTTCGGAAACCTCGTCCGTCTCCTCGAAGTTCTCAACGTCTTCCAACGTTTCAAAGCGATCGGCGTCTTCCCATTCGGGTTCGGAAAATTCCTCGGTCTCCTGAAACTCCCCGAATTCTTCACGGCTCTCGAAGGCTTCAACTTCATCGGAGGGGTTTGACTCGGGTTTGGAAAACTCGATCGCCTCGACCGCAGAACCGCGCATCAAGGTTTTGCCGAACTCCAGCAGGCTTTCGTGAGGAGTGGTCGCAGCGGGTGACGCGTCCTCGGAGGGTTCCCCAGCGGGGGCGACGAAGGGATCTTCGATAAACGAATCGTCAGTGTTGAAGGTCTCGTTTGTGTCGGCGGACGGCAGATCGGGAAGCGAGCGATCGAAAGGCCAAGACGGTTTCGGTAACGGGGTTTCTGGGTCGAACGCGGGTTCGGGAGATGCCGAACGGCGTTTGTTGAGGGTGACGGGTTGGGTTAAGGGGCGATCGAAGGGACTCGAGACCACTTCCAACCGTTCGAGTATCTCCCGATGGCGATCGCCTCGGGCTAAATACGGGCGATCGCCGTAAGTTTCGACGGGTAACAGTTCCACCGTCATCTTATCTTTCGTCAGAGACACGTCGAGCAGGGCGGCGGCGGTTCCCTCGCCCGAGGTCAAATCCCCCAACGCGTAAACGATGGGACGGTCTCGGTAGAGTTCTGCTCCTTGGAGAACGCGGGGATGGTGTCCGACGATGAGATCGGCACCGTTGTCGATGGCGAACCGAGCCAGTTCGATTTGCCAGGAGGCGGGATAGCTGGCGAGTTCTGCGCCCCAGTGGAAGTTGACGACGACCCAATCGACCTCGTCGCGCACGGCTTGAATATCTCGAGCGATATGGGTTTCTTCGCCGGAGTTCGTACCGGGACGCCCGGAACTGGCGGTGTACAGATCGCCAATGCTATAGCCAAAGTAGGCGATCCGCTGACCTTCGATCTCGAGAATTTTCGGACGACGGGCTTCGGTGAGGGTGCGTCCGGCGCCGATGTGGTGAATGTCGGCTGCGTCGAGGGTTTTGAGGGTGTCGTCCAAGCCGAGGATGTGGTAGTCCATCACGCGATCGTTGGCCAGGTTGACCACGTCGATTCCAGCTTGGCGGAGGGCTTCGACGGCTTCGGGGGCTGCTTTGCGGTTGTCGGCTTTCGGGCGAGGTGTGTCGGCGTTCGTCAGGGGCAGGTTGAGGTTGATGGTGGCAACGTCGGCGTTTTGAAAGCCTTCGAGATCGGTTAAGATGCCGGGATCGTCCGGATCGAAGTGGGACAGGTCTACATCGCCGCCGAAGGTGAGGCGAACGGCAGCATCGCCGGGATGTTGTGGGGCGTGGCGATCGATTTCGATTTCTTCGAGGGCGGCTTGGATGCGATCGAGGGACTTTGTTGGGGGGGCGATCGCTTCGGTGGAAGCAATCTGGGGTAGTTTCGGCAACAGCGGCGGTAAATCTTGATAGCTCATCCAACAGCCAAAGCTGAAGGCAGCGGCGGCGGTTCCTGCCAGTAAGAGCATTCGCAAGGCTTTGTAGCTGCGAGCGAGCCAGCGTTTGACGGAGTGGAAGGCGTTGAGGGAAGAACGATGTTCTCGTCGTCGTTGGTTGGGGGTGACGATGCGAACGGACTGTTTCCAGAGGATTTCGGTTTGTCCGGCGAAGTGGGCGATGATGTGAACTCCTCGAATCGCGTCGGAGTTGAGTTTCCAAACGTGATGGCAAATGGC
This sequence comes from Geitlerinema sp. CS-897, assembly GCF_028368005.1. Classification (NCBI taxonomy): domain Bacteria; kingdom Bacillati; phylum Cyanobacteriota; class Cyanophyceae; order Geitlerinematales; family Geitlerinemataceae; genus Geitlerinema; species Geitlerinema sp. CS-897. The sequence goes on from NZ_JAQNCQ010000033.1 coordinate 3,626, forward strand.
ACGCACGAGGCGTTTTTGCCATAGGGCATCCATCGGCAGCGGCGGAACTTCGACTTGAATGCGGACACATCCGGCTGAGGCTGCACCGACGCGGGCGTAGATTCCTTCGGGGATGAGGTGGCTGTTGAGCCAATAAGCGATCGCGTGGAAGTTGCCCGTTCGGGCGAGTTCGACGAGCGACGGCTGCAAACTCACCTCTGCAATCATGTTTCTGTTATCCTCAACGACGATTTCGATCGATTGTACTCTTAGGTTTTCCCGTTTTAGGGGAATTGCGGTCAATTCTTCACGGATTCGAGTGCGACTGCTAAATTTGACAAGTTTGTCAGCGATCGCGATCGCAATTTCGATCGATTTCGATCGGTTGTCGGTGTGCGATCGCACGCCATACTGGGTCAAAGGGTGTATTTGACCGATCGGCTAATCATGATTCAAACCTTAGTCAAGTCTGCTTATCAGACAGGGTGCTTGAGCGTTGCCTCTGAAGCCGCGATCTCTCAATTTTTGCAGTACAGGGCTTATCAAGCTTCCGATCTCGACGCGCTGCGTCGTCTTCGGTTCGCGATCGAGGCAGGACAAATCGAACGTGAAGCCCCGCAACAGTTCGTATTGTTTCCTCTGTTAAAAACACAACCCATTTCTGTTATCGCTTCGCGGTAGGGTTCGATCCCTCATATCTCACGAAGTTAGGTTACATTGTTAGGCTAAGTGGAATTCTCCCAATATTTCCCAGATAAATTCACTTAGGTTTATCTGGGATTTTCCATTTTTAGAATTTGCTGTTGTTTTGTAAAAACCTGAGTATGGAGTCGGTTAGGTTGAGCGATCGCGACACCCAATAGCAGCTAGATAAAGTATAAAATCTCGCATTCAATCGGGGTGCATCTCACTTTCGTAAAAACACAAAAATCATGGTAAAATAATATGAGTAGATATATCTAAAAAATTTCAAAATGAACTTAAACTCCGAAGAACGAGAAAAGCTACAAGAACATCTCAAAGCGGTGGCTGACATC
>NZ_JAQNCQ010000034.1:0-23580 GCF_028368005.1 Geitlerinema sp. CS-897
TGGGGAGAGGGGGAGATGGGGAGAGGGGGGAGAAACGATTAACTGTTGCCTATTCCCTGTTGCCTGTTCCCAGATCCGCTGTTCCCAGATCCGCTGTTCCCTATCTTCACTGGTGACTGGTGACTGGTGACTGGTGACTGATTAAAGTCCGGCTTTGAGAGCGTATCCGGCTCGTTGCCACGCCATACAACCTCCTTGCAGGTTGTACACGTTTTGATAGCCTTTTTGAACCAGGATGTTGGCGATGCTTTGGCTTCGCATTCCCGACAGGCAGGTTACGACGAGGGCCTGGTCTTTGGGGATTTCTTTGAGAATGCGGGTCAAACTCATACGCTTTGCGCCGGGAACGTGGCCGAACATATATTCGATGAGACCGCGTATGTCGACGACTTCGAGTCGCTCTTGGCGAGATTCGAGTTGGGCGGGGCTGAGATATTTTAGTTTGGGGGATTTTTTGACTCGTCTGCTCATAGTGGGTTGGGTCAGTTGTGTCGATCGACTCGTTGAGAATTGCTTCGACCCATTATAACTAGATATCTATTCTTCTATGAACTGTATCGCGAAAAACCCGGCCGTCAAATTTTGGCGATCGCCCCCAATCGAGTCGATCTTCACGGGATCTCGTGCGGCGATCGACCCTTTTTGAGGTAAGGTCTTGTTGGAGGAACCTGGTTTGCAAGATATTTCAATCGCGACTGGGCGTCGCACCACGGTTGGATACAGCGACATCTCCGTGAAATCCTGTTGAATTTCGTGGTTTTCCCCCAGAATTCCGGAGAAGTATATGAGCGCACTCAACATCCTGTCTGCCCTGGGACTTGTCGGTTTGTGTTTTATTGCGTGGCTCGGTTCGGAAAACCGTCATATCGTGTCGTGGAACACGATTGTCTGGGGAATCGGGCTTCAGTTAATTGTGGGTGCGATCGTTTTTGGTATTGGCAGTAACGTGGTCGTTTGGATTAACGACCTTCTCAATGTCGTTCTCGACGCCTCCGAAGCGGGGGCGCGATTTTTATTTGGGGGCGGGAATTCGGCGTTCGTCCCCGATCCCGCTCGCACTGTCGGACCGGGAGAGGCGGGACGCTGGCTCGTTCGCACCGTCGGCGCTCCTTACGTGAACCTTCCGGGCGATCGCCTCGGACCGGACAACCTCAACCCCGGCTTTATTCTGGCATTTCGATCGCTACCGCAGGTCATCTTTTTTTCAGGGTTAGTGAGCCTGCTGTACCGTCTCAATATCATTCAACCCATCGTGGCGCTGTTTGCCAAAATCTTCCAGCGCACGATGAAAATTAGTGGGGCGGAAGCCCTCTCGGGAGCGGCGAACATCTTCGTGGGTATCGAATCGGCGATCGCCGTCAAACCCTTTCTCGCCGACATGAGCCGCAGCGAACTCTGTGCCATTCTCGCCAGTTGCTTCGGTTCCATCGCCTCTTCGGTGTTGGCACTGTACGCCGGATTGCTGCGTCCGACCTTCCCCAACATCACCGGCCACCTCGTTTCCGCCTCGATTATGACGATTCCAGCCTGCTTCGTCCTGGCCAAACTGTTGGTTCCGGAAACGACTACGCCCAAAACCTTCGGTCACATCCCCGAAGAACCGGAAGAAGAAGGCAAGAAAAAACTCAACCCCGTCGATAGCCTCATCGTCGGTGCCTTGGACGGGGTAAAAATGGCCGTGGGCATCGCAGCGGTGATTATCGCGATTTTGGGCTTAGTCGCTCTGTTTAACGCCGTCTTTGAAGGGTTGAGCCAGCTTCCCGGTTTGGCGGGGGTCGTCTTTCAATACATCACGCTGCAAAACATCCTGGGGGCGCTGTTTCTCCCCTTAACTTTCTTAACCGGCGTGTCGCTGCCAATTCCCTTTACCGACGGGTTTCAGGAAAACTGGCAGGTGCTTTGGGATTCCTCGGTGATTATCGGACGGCGACTGTTCGAGACGAACATTCCGCCCTACAACACCTTGGCGCAATTGGCTCGGACTGGGGAAATTACACCTCGCGCCATGCTCGTCGTGAGTTACGTCTTATGTGGGTTTACCCATTTCGCCTCTTATGGAATTTTCGTCGGCGGACTCTCGGCGTTAGTGCCTTCCCGCCGTTCGGATATTTCTGCATTGGGCTTTAAGGCGCTGTGGGCGGGAACGCTGGCCACGCTGATGACGGGATGTATCGCCGGACTATTCTTTACGGGAAATACCGATACGATTTTGGGAATTCCGATGCCGTGATGGGGGAAATCATTAAGACGATGAAACGACATTCATTTTGGCTTTTGGTTTTGGCAGTCTTGGCGGCGAGTCTCGTGGCATGGCTGGAACGTCCGACTCCCCAAACGGTTTCGGGGTCGGCGGTAGAAGTCCGTTGGGCGAGTGCGAACGTGAAGGAGGCGATCGCTCAAACTCCTCCTCAACTGCCCGATCCGCCAGTCGTTCCTACCTCGAATACGCCGCAGTCCCCAACGCCCCAACCGGACGCTCCCCCTTCTGAAGCTCCAGCGGAGTTCGAGTTAGAGCAAGTCTCGCCGCTGGAGACGGTAGATACGGCCGGATTGGCGCTGGCAGAGGGATCGTACGCTCGGCCGGGTCAGTTCCAAATCGGGACTCTCGAGGGATTTAGTTTGACCGATCGGGCGGGGATTCCTCTGTTCGAGTCGAGCGATCGCACTCTGGCTTATACTGTCGTCTCGAAGCTACGGGCGAATTCCCGCCCTCTGGCACCGGACGAATTGGTTCAAGTGGCGATCGAAACGCTCGATCGCGGTGAGGGCTTCCAACTGGGTAACGTGGCCTCGACGGCACCGGGCGAAGTTCAAATGAACTGGACGGCAGCGATCGACGGAAAACCGCTGACGGGAAGGACGTTAGCGCGTCAGGTCGATCGCCAGGTGTTGATGTTGTTGGTCTCGGCCGTAGAAGAGAGTGCGGACAAGGTAGACGGTGCGATCGCGGTATTGTCAGACACCTTGCAAACGGCTCCCAACCCCGAAACGCAAGAGATGTAAACTCACAGAGCGATCGAGATATGGCGTCAGAAAACCTTCGCGACGACCGACAGTTTGCCCCGGCAACGCAGCGAAATCGCGAGCCGATTTTAAAGGTGTTGCGCCGAGTTCTGCCCGAATCGGGCACGGTGCTGGAAGTGGCCGGTGGGACGGGGGAACACGCAGCCTTTTTCGCGCCTCATCTCAAACCCCGTCTGTGGCTGCCGTCGGATTGCAATCCACCGAACTTGTCGAGTATTGCAGCCTGGCGAGACGAGGTCGGGGTCGAAACGCTACTGCCTCCTATTGCGCTCGATACCCAAACGTTGCCGTGGTCGGTCGAACGGACGCCGCCCCCTCAGTTAAAGGAGTTCCCAATTTCGGCGATCGTCTGTATCAATATGATTCACATTGCGCCGTGGTCGGCAGGGTTGGGGCTGCTGGCTGGGGCGGGACGCATTTTGCCCGTCGGTGGGGTGTTATATCTCTACGGACCGTTTAAGGAAGGCGGCCGTCATACTGCGGCCAGTAACGAAGCGTTCGATGCGATGCTGCGCGATCGCGATCCGGCTTGGGGCGTGCGCGACCTCGAAACGGTCGTCGATACCGCCGCGTCTGAAGGTTTAACGTGGCTCGAAACGGTCGAAATGCCTGCCAACAATCGATCGGTAATCTTCCGAAAAACTGAACTAGAGCGACGCCAAGCCTTTACCACACAAAAGTAAATTTGTCAATAAAACGATAAAAAACAGCAGTTTTTCCTCTCGCCGCAAGAACTTCTCTGTGTCCTCTGTGTCTCTGTGGTGAAAAATTTCTGATATCGGAAAAAATAGAGTCTGGCGCGGGGGTTGGGTCGATCGCTCGCCGAACCATATCCCCACAAAATATCCATAAAAAAACGGCCAGCTTGCAGCGAGCTGACCCATTGAAAACCAACCAAAACCAATCACGTTGTATGCGATCGCCGTGAGGAAACTCAATAACAGCGCGTTCCCACATCCTGCGGGTTCACCTTTCTGTCAAATCCTTCACGCTAACTGGATTGTAACAAACATCACCGAATTTTTGTTATAAAACTTCAAGTTTTCATGAAATTTGAGTAAAGTTTTGGTAGCTGTCTTGCAGCACAGGACGCGACGAGGTTTCTTCCTGGTTCTCCCTTTCCCATACGTTTCCTGTAACCCTCACCGCGAATACTGTTGCCACAACTTCCCGATTCGGCGTTGTAAGGTTTGACGCTCTAAGCGATTGAGAATTCGAGCGATCAGTTCCGGTTCGACGAGGGGTTTTTGGATAAAATCGTCGGCACCGGCGACGAAAACTTGACGCACGGTCTCTGAATCGCGATAGGACGATAAGACTAAAACGGGCAGATCGTACCATTGGGGATCGTTGCGAACCACCTGACAGAGTTCGATGCCGCTAACATCGGGCATGACGACATCTAACAGCAGTAAATCCGGTTGGGTACGGTTGAGAACGTCCCAAAACTGACAGGGATCGTCGAGAAGAACTAGGTAAAAACCCCAAGGTTCCAATAAGGTACGGATGGCGTCGAGGAGTTCGCCGTCGTCGTCTACCACCAGAATTTTACTGCTGGGGGTAGACGTGGGTTGCGCCAGTTGACTGACGGTTTCGATCGCCTGTTGGGGAGAAACGGGTTTGGTGAGGAAGCCGCAACCGCCCAAACGCGCCACTTGCACGCGATCGCGCAAACTCTCTCGTTCGGTCAACACCACCACGGGAACGGGAGGACAGCGTTGGGTCAGTTGTGCCAACACCTCGAATTCGCCCCCGCTGGAATCCGGTAAGTTAAAATCCATTAGGGCTAAGTTGGGGGTCTGTTGCCGTGCCATCGTCCGGGCTTCGGCAAAGGTATGCGCCAGTTCGACGGTCATTCCTCGCTCTCTGGCGACGGCGGCGATCGATTCGGCGAAGGCGACGTCTGCATCGACCACGAACAGACGTGTTTGTGGCATCTCAGACGGCGTCGCGTGGGAGTTCGGGTTAGATTTCGAGTTCGATTTCCCGTTCGAGGGCGAGTTCGACCGATCGACGGGTAACTCTAAAGCTTGGCGCAGTTGTGTCAATCCGTCGCGTAACTGTAACGGATCGGGGGGTTCCGCTTTCAACCATCCTTCGAGTTGTCGGGAAATCTGCGAGGCGCGATCGAACCCGAAACTTCCCAAGGAACCCGCTAGGGTGTGGGTTTCGGCTAAAGCGTTTTTTAACTGTGCTGGACTCGGGGCGTTGGTTTGTAAGGTGGCGATCGCCGATTCGACGATGGCGATGCGATCGAAATATTTGGCTTTGTTGCGTTCCCACACCGCCGCGAGTGGATTGGAGGGCGCGGGTTCGGGTTCTCGCAGGCGATATCCCAAGCCGTACACGGTTTCGATAATATCGACGCCGCCGACTTTCTTGAGTTTTTGGCGCAAATTGGTAATTTGACGGCGCACGGCGTTTTCAGAAGGTGGGTCGTCGAAAGTCCACAATCGATCGAGAAGCGCACTTTGACTGAAAATCCGGTCTGGCGATCGCAAAAACAACTCCAACAGTTCGTATTCCTTCGCCGTCAACTTCAATTCGCAACCGTCGTAGGTAATCCGACAGGCTTGGGGGTCGAGGCGCAGCGGCCCCCATTCGACGACGGGCAACAAGGCATCGTTTCCCCGTCGCAGCAACGCCCGAATTCGTGCCAGCAACTCTTCAATCTCGAAGGGTTTGACGAGATAATCGTCAGCCCCCGCATCCAATCCCGCGACCCGCTGCGACGCCGAATCGTGGGCAGTCATGAGTAAAATGGGCGTGCGATCGCCGCGATCGCGCCGACGGCGACAGAAGGTCAACCCGTCGATATTGGGAACGCGCCAATCGAGCAGCATCAAATCATAGGTACAGGTTTCGGCAAATATCCACCCGGTTTGTCCGTCAGCGGCCAGATCGACGAGGTAATGCTGGCGCGTTAACACCTCGCCAATCCCCTCTGCAAAGCCCGTGTCGTCATCGACTAACAAGATTTTAACCATTGACAATCAATCATTGACAATTGAGAGTTACTCGATCGGGTTTAAAACTTCTTCGTGTCTGACTCGATGGTTTCGACCTATTGATTGAGTTGCTGTAACAAATTCCCCAACTCTCGTTGGTAGCGGCCGTAACTCGACCAATCCCCTTCTTGTAATGCGTCTTGCGCCTTGTCATAAGCCTCTTGCGCTTGTTGAGCCAGGTCGGAAAACTCCGGCGCCGCACCGGTCGGCGAGGGGGCTGTTTCTGAGGGTGCGTCGGCTTTTTCGCCGAAAATGGCGTCTAAGGCGTCTTCTAACGTCGGTTCCATCACGATCTCGTTGTCGTAAGCCACCACCACCCGTTTGAGTTCGGGTAACTCTCCCCGTTCGGCGCGTAAATACACTGGTTCGACGTACAGCAGCGATCGCTCGATGGGAATCACCAACAAATCTCCGCGAATTACTTTCGATCCTTCCTGACTCCACAGGGTTAACTGTTGGGAAATCGTCGGATTCTGGTCGATCCGCGCCTCAATTTGACTCGGCCCGTAGACGAGTTTTTGTTTGGGGAAATCGTAGATTAGGAGTCGTCCGTAATTTTCGCCGTCCGATCGCCCGGCCATCCAGGCGATGGTGTTGTCTTTGTTGACGGGGGTAAAGGGTAAAATCAACACGAACTCTTCCTGACTTTCTTCAGGAAGGCGCATGATAATGTAATAGGGTTGGACAGTTTGTTGGTTCCCTTCGTAAACTTCTGTGGGAAAGCGCCAAAGGTCTTCACGATTGTAAAAGACTTCGGGATTGTCCATGTGATAGGACAAATACATTTGGGCTTGAATGGCGAACAAGTCCAAGGGATAGCGGAAGTGCGATGCGATCGTATCGGAAACCGCCGATCGCTCGACGAACAAATCGGGGAAAATATTGCGATAAGTCTGCAACACTGGGTCGGTCTCATCTACGACGTAAAATTGCATGGTTCCGTCGTAGGCGTCGATGGCGATTTTAACGGAGTTACGAAGGTAGTTAACTTCTCCTGCGACGATATTTCTCAAGTTCTGTTGACTTAACAAACTGGCGGCGTTGTCGCTGCGAACGACGGGCTTGGAATAGGGATAGCGATCGCTAATCGTGTATCCTTCTACAATCCACTGAGGTTTTCCGTCGATTAGGGTAATATACGGATCGCCATCGAATCGTAAAAAGGGCGCGACGGTGCGGATGCGATCGAGAATTTGACGGTGGTAGTGAATGCGAGAGTTACTGTCGAAATATCCCGAAATCAAAATTTTGAGACTGCTGCGATCGAACGCGTACGCCAGTCTCCGCCCCCAACTTCCCATGGGAACGCCGCCTTTTCCATCGTAGTTATTAAAGGCATTTTCTTCACCTTTAGGATAGTCGAATTCCGGAGTTGTCGTTCCGGTAAAAATATAGGTTTCGGTTTCTTCTCCGTAGTAAATTCGCGGTTGTTCTACGTCTAAAGAAATGTTAGAAACCGGCGGAATATCTTGAATGAAAAACTCGGGTAAACCGTCTGGTGTGACTCGGTTTACGGGACTCATCACCAATCCGTAACCGTGAGTATATTTCAACCGTTGGTTGACCCAGGTTTTCGCTTGCTGGGGAACTTGTGCGTAGGATAGTTCTCGAGGGGCTAACATCACTTGACGGTAGCCGAGATCGTCGAGGGTGTAGCGATCGAGATCGACATCTGAAAATCGATAGTACAGCCGAATTTCTTGCAGTTGGCGATAGGTACTCAACAGCGGTCGGTAATCCCACAGGCGAATGTTATCGACCGTGGACGAGTTGGCTTCTAAGGTGGCGCGATCGAGGTTGCTTTCGACCGGATAATCGAACCGTTCGACGCTATCTAATCCGTAGGCTTGGCGCGTCGCTTCAATGTTGTTGGCGACGTAGGGTTTTTCTTTAGCGAGTTCGTTGGGTTCTACGACGAAAGATTGAATCGCCCAGGGATAAATTCCACCGACGACAATCCACACGAGAAAGGAAATGACAACTCCGAACAACGGAAGCGCAAAACTATGTTGCCACAACGTCACGACGCACAATACGGCTAAGGCGATCGTGGCAAAACTCATCACGCCGTAAGCGGGAAGTCTGGCGTTAACATCGGTGTATCCTGCCCCAAATACGACGCCGTCGTTGGAATAGAGGAGTTCGTAGCGTTGTAGCCAAAAGCCGATCGCCAGCAACACCGCCACGATCGCGAGGAGGGAACTTAGATGCACTCGGGCCCCGCCGGAGACTAAATGCGTCCAACCCCGGCCGATTCCAATTTCTCCTTTAAAGGCGTAAACAGCGATGGCGATCGCCAAACTGATAACGGCGATCGATAACAGGCCGTTTTGCAGCACTTCGTAAAACGGTAAGCCGAACAGGTAGAAACTCAAGTCGCGATCGAAGATCGCATCCGTCGTTCCGAACTCGCTGGCGTTGAGGAATTTGAGGATGGTTTCCCACTCCGCCGACGCTGACGCCGCTACCGACAGCGAGATGAAAACGGTGAGAAATCCGGCGACGACGTTGGGAAGTTGTTTGGCGTAAGGACTCCAAGTGCTACTTTCAGCTAGGGCGCGAAACAGGCGATATCGCGTGACGTACATCGCAATGCGGTAGTTGACCCACAAAATCGCCCCACAGCCGACAAATCCGACCGTCCAGGCGATAATTTGCCACTGTACGCGCCTCCAGAATACTTGGGAGAAGCCGACGGAATCGAACCACCAGGATTCGGTAAGGAGGTGGACGAGAGTTCCCGATACCAGCAATCCGACGAGGAGAATGGCGGCGATCGAGACGAAGAGTTTTTGGCGGGGTTTCACGATCTGAGAATTTTTAGCTCTCGTTCGATCTTAGTTGAGAATCGAGCGATCGATCTTGGCGGGTTGGGGAGGATGTTGAAGTTATTCTTAAGTTTTGTATCGAGCGATCGTGTTTAGATTACATTTGAAGTATTATTGTAGTTAAAGTAATTTTTTTTGAATTTTAAGTTGCTTTTGCAACTGCGTTACACACAAAAAAACAAACATTACAATGTTCGATCCAGTTTCGATCGCCCTCGCTTGGACAAAACGAAGAAGTAAAGTCAGCTCGATCGCTGATATTTATCGACAAAGAGTCAATCTTAAGTTGAGAAAGCTCGATTTGCTTTGGGAAAGAAAGAAATGGCTTTCTAAGTTAGATAAAACTAAAACCAAAAATTTACTACTCGACGGCCAGAAAAACCATCAAGTGTTGGTGTTGATTGCTCCCATAGCGATCGACCGCGATCTCGATCTGCCACAGGTTCTACGAGACAGCTTATCAAAGGCTGTCAAAAGTAAAGTTGAGACGTTTCTAATCGAGAATTATTCACTTCACCCAGATGCTCCTGTGGAGTGTCTTAACGATTATTTGAAAGAGCCGATTTCCGATCTGCGAGTCCGACAGCTGTTTACCGTATTGGAACCGATGACGACGATCGTTCTGTACGCCAAGCTACAAGCGGACAAGTTAACGCTTCAAGTCGCCTATTGGAATATCTGGAGAGAGAAACCAGAGATCGATTTTGACTTGTCGCTAACCTTAGACTGGAAAGCCATACTCAAAACAACGTTCGTAGAAGATTTAAATCGATTGCTACGAGCGATCGCCGAACTTCACTGTCTCGCTGCAGCATTTCCGATCGATTTACATTACTGGGCGATCGATACCCAAGCCAACTATCAACCCCATTTGCTTAATTTAGAAGCCGAATTTAAAACGGTCGTAGCCGGAGCTTGGAAAAAATTTGCAGCAGTCTTTCAAAAAATTCAAGAAGTACGATGGAAAACCTATGACGAATGGCACAAACGAGAGCGACGATGGCCTGAAATTCGCTCCTCCTGGACTTGTCGCACTTTTCAAGATGATTCTGAAGGGTTTTCTTCATTTTGCTACAGTCCAGATGGAAAGACCTTAGCCTGTAGAACCCGTAACGGAAATATCAAACTTTTGGATGCGACAACGGGTGAATGCAATCTTACTATCGAGAGCCATTCTGACCCAATTTCTTTGATAACGTACAGCCCAGACGGTCAAACCCTTGCCTGTGGAACTAATAATGGCACTGTCAGACTTTTAAACGCAATGACAGGTGAGTGTTATCGTACTTTGGGCGACTGTCCTACCCGCGTCGATTCAATTCAGTACAGTCCAGACAGCAAGACAATTGCCTTTTCTTTTAGAGGTTGTGACACGATTAAACTCTGGAATATTGCAACGGGAGAGTGCCAACAGACTCTTCCCAATTCAGGCTATCTAAAAGCCTACAGTCCAAACGGCCGCACTCTAGTTTCTCAAATTTCCTATCGTGGTGAAAATATTGTAAAACTTTGGGACACTCAGACGGATAAATGCCTTTACATTCTGAGTCGTTTTGGGAGTTATTTTAAGGATAACTGTTCTCATGTTCTAGCCTACAGTCCGGACGGTTACAGTCTGGCAATTCGTGGCGTTGGCGGTAAGGGCATCAATATTTTGAACATTGAAACGGGTCAGAATTCCCAACTCACTTCGCAAGAATTTTATCAATTTACTTACAGTCCAGATGGCAAAACTCTTGCTGTACTTACTGTAAGCAATGGAAATGAAATTCAACTCTGGAACGTGATGACTGGTGAATGTTACCGCATTTTAACCGAGCCTCGGAGTAGTAAGTGGAGAGAAGTATTCTACAGTCCAGACGGTAAAAAGCTTAGTTGTGTTGGTTCTCAAGGTATCGTTTTTTGGAATGTAGAAACAGGTGAATACTATAATTTAGCTTGTGGGGGTTCTTCCCATTCTTACAGTCCAGATGGACGAGATCTCGCTTGCCTCGCTTATGGATGTCCATCGAACGTTATCAAAATTTGGAGTATTCTAAAGTTAGATCTTTAGCTTACTGTCGATCGCATTAGCAATTAGCTTGCAGTCATAGATCTGTGGGTATGTTGTCAATAAATTTTGTGGAAATTCAATAAAAAAGTACAGATGGTAAATCCAACACACTTAAATATATTGAGCCAGGGGGTAAGAACCTGGAATCAGTGGAGACGCGCAAACAGTCACGCTCCAGTTGACTTACAGGAAGCCGATCTCAGAGAAATCAATTTGCAGAAAGCCGATCTCAGAGAAGCCGATTTCAGTAGAGCCAATCTGGAGAAAGCCGATCTCAGAGAAGTCATACTTTTGAGAGCTAATCTGAATGGAGCCAATTTGCGGGAAGTGAATCTCGAAGGAGCCCGTTTTTGGGAAGTGAGTCTGGAGGGAGCCGATCTCAGCAGAGCCAATCTGGAGAAAGCCGATCTCAGAGAAGTCATACTTTTGAGAGCTAATCTGAATGGAGCCAATTTGGAAAGAGTCATTCTTTGGGGAGCCAATCTGCGAGAGGCTAACCTTCAAGAAGCTAACCTCAAGAGAGCTAACCTGCGGGCAGCCAATTTTGAGGGAGCCAATTTGGAAGGAGCTAATCTGGAACGAGTCAAGCTGTTGGATGTGCGGGATTTTCGGGCAGAAGGCAAGCTGCTGGGATTCAATCCAGAGAAAGTCAATCTGAGAAGAGCTAACCTGCGGAAAGTCAATCTGAGAAGAGCTAACCTGCGGAAAGCCAATCTGGAGGGAGCTAGCCTGTGGGATGCCAATTTCGAGGGAGCTAATTTGGCGGAAGTTAGCCTACGGGAAATTAACCTGTGGGAAGCCAATCTACGAGAAGTCGATCTAGAGCGAGCGAACCTGAAGAGAGCTAATTTAAACCGAACTAACTTGGAGGGAGCTAACCTGAAGAATGCCTACTTGTTGGGAGCTAATTTGTATAAAGCCAAACTGAAGGAAGCGAATTTGGCTGGAGCCAACTTGCAAGATGCTTACTTAGTGGAAGCTGACCTGTCGAAAGCCAACTTGCTGCAAGCTGACTTAGGGGGAGCGAACCTGAAAGGAGCTAATTTAAAAGATGCTGACTTGGTGGGAGTGAGTCTGTGGGAAGTTTACCTGTGGGAAGCCAACTTAGAAGGGGTTAACCTACAACAAGCCAAAAATATCTCTCTCAAGCGAGTCAAACTAGCGTGTAACTGGCAGAAAGCTACGTTTGATGAAGCGTTTCGATCGCAACTCAACGAAACCCCCGATCCGGAAACACTACCCGATTGTAATCGAGAGCAGCAATTTGGCTTGTGTCGTATTAACTATCGAGGTCGAGATTGAGGAAGTTATAACCCACATCTTACAACAATTTGCCAATTATCTTGAGTATAAAAAGCACTATCAGCTACCGTTAAACTGCTCGACTGCTTAAACTCAACGATCGCCGTGCCAAGTTTCTGGGAGTCAGATGAGGCTTCCAAACCCCTCTTCATCCAAAGGGGTGGTTTGGGTAGAGCGATCGCGAAATCCAATAGCAGCTAAGTCGAGGACTCAAGCTTGCCTTTGATGAATTTACATTTTTGAGATGCACCCATTTTTGCTCAAACTGGAGACTCCACAAGAACTCGATCTAAGGAATCTTGAATAATATCCGCAGGCATTTTATTCGTAAAAGTATATCTTTCTAAAAAGTCACGAGCTTTTTGAATATTATCTAACCCTAGATAATCTTGAGGAAGACGATACATTCCCTCAATGGCAATTTCCCAAGCTTGTCGAGCTAAGTCAGCCAGCTCTGCATCCCTCAATCCGCTAATTGCGGAACGATGCCAAAGATCTTCAAGTGAAGAGGTTTTTGGAAATAACAGATCTAGGCAATTTTTTCGAGCAATATCTTCATAGAAAAGCGTGGTTATTAAAGTAATAGGAATTGGCTGCCAAATACCTGGCAGCATATCACAAGATCGCAATTCCATGTATTGACGAGGTCTAACTTCAAAATAGAATGTAGAAAGGTGATAAATAAAATCGTCAACTGTCGGCCAGCCGTAAATAGGGTGTCCGTTTTCAATCCAGTCAGCAAAACTAATATCTGTACGAGCAGGCTCGATCTGGTTTGAGGTTAACTGAAAGAGAATAACCTTAGCTTTCAAAGTGTTTTCACTCCAGGTTTCTAAAATATCTTCTTCGGAACCTTCATAACCGGAAAAACCCACTCGAGTCGATTCTAAATTTTGCCAAATTCTTGCTCTAGTTGAAACTCCATGAACCGATGGGCTACAAGCAAAAGTTGCTGTGATAATTGGAGAAATTAAATTAGCTAGTAGCCATCTCTCTCGCCAAGTTTCTCGATCGCCAAAGTCAAGATTAATATGCAGACTTGCCGTCTTGGTCATCATTAAATTTCCCCATCGATCGAAACGATCGAAAAATTCGATTAAGGCAGTTTGTCGAGCGGTATGAATTTGTAATTCGATTTTATCTTGAGGATGCCATCGATCGATACCTGTTCCGACCAGAATAACGTGATGTCGATCGAACGCTTTTGCTAATAAATTTTGTGTATTTCTGGTATGAGTTAATAATTCAGATGGACACTTGAAAGGGCGGGTGGAAATTTCAATTTGTCCCCCTGGCTCGAAAGTGATAAATCCTCCTTCAAGTAGGGGATAGCGACAGAAAGTTTTAGGATGGGTTTCTTTTTGTCCTATTAGATCGTTGCGATCGGACAAAGAATCGATAATTTCTAAAATACCTGAACTTCCCTGTAACTTTAGACGCTGAATCGGTTTTCTATCTCGATCGACTAAAAAAGGAAACATTTCTAGCTCTAAACCTACTTTTTTAAGGTCTTTTTTCGAGCGAGATGTTCCAAAAGCCTTTTCCTTGGCAATTGACTTTGCAGTTTCTAGAGAAACTGATTGTTGACGATGGACTGTAGGCATTTTTTGATGAGTTGAAGATCGATTTAACAGTAAGTCTAGGAAAAATTGTTTTTTTTGAACTTACGATGCAAGAAATCGCTAATTTTTTTACAGGAGAGGAATTTTTACCAAACTGTATAAAAAACAACTCAAATCGCAAATTTTCTTGTCGGAAGAGCTGAAAAAATTTCTCTATCGAGCTGTCAATCCTCCATCTATGCCGATAATCTGTCCTGTCATATAACTGGCTGCTGGACTTGCTAAATAAGCAACGAGCAAACCCAGTTCTCTCAAACTGCCTTGACGATGCAGGGGAATTCTAGCCAGTCTTTTGGCTTTTTCTCTCTCATCAGACCATGAAAAATCTGTCAAAGAGGTATGATATTCGCCGGGGGCGATCGCGTTGACTCGAATATTATAATCTGCCCATTCTAAAGCCAAGACCTTAGTGAGCATATTTACAGATGCTTTGGCGCTATTGTAAGCTGCAAAATAAGGTGACGCTTGGATCGCACTGTTAGAGCTGACATTAACGATCGCCCCTTGACGCCTTGCCAGCATACTGGGAGCTACAGCCCGACAGCAATAAAACATGGCGTGAATGTTAACTGCAAAAATATTCAGCCACTCTGCATCGCTGATTCGCGAAGTCACTGTTTCTGGAACGACTGGAGGACGAAGATCGACCCCCGGTAAAGGAACAATAGGACGCTTTTGATACTGCCCTGCATTGTTCACGAGAAGATCGATTTTGCCATAATGGTTGAGGGCTTGCTCGACAAAGCGATCGACCTGGCTAGAATCGGTCAGATCTGCTGAAATAGCTAACGCTTTTCTGCCAGTTTGTTTGATTTCAGTTACGAGGGAATCGAGTTGAGCCTGAGTTCGGGAGACCAATACTAAATCTGCACCAGCTTCACTCAAGACTAATGCAATAGCCCGGCCGATCCCGCGACCCGCTCCGGTGACGATCGCCACTTGGTCTTGTAAATTTATTTCTGGGAACATATCGGTTCTGAGGAACTAGACAGCAGCGTTTTAATATCATGCACGGTGGACTGGCCGCTTCTGACATCTTTAAATTCATAAAGGGTCATGTCGGCAAGGTTGACAATATAGGAAGAGATGGTTCCCCAAAACAGCCCGGTTTGGAAAACGTTATTCATGCCATTTTTATCTGTGCTTTCAGCCAAGGTCGTTTGTAAGGTCTCCAGTGAATTAATCTGATTGGCTCGTTGGTTTAATTTATCTAAGCGTATTTGACTCGATTCCAAAATAGGCAACTGTTCTAATTCTGGAATACGAGAAGAAAATCGGATGTTTTTTGGAAAATTAAACGGACTGAGTTCGCCACTCATGAAATGATTGGTATGCAATAAAGAATTATCTGATTGGATAACACCTGTTTTATCCCCAACCACTTCAACAATATAAAAATTCTGAGCGTCGGCGACTGCCAAAGATGCACCGTTACCAATCGCATAATTCCGCTGTCGTGCTAATAAAACCGCTTCCTCTGCACTGTGGCAACTGCGGCACATATCATGTACTAAATAGCTGGCAGGCAGTCCCCCCGCATGGCTTCCTTTGCGGTAGTAGGTATAGTTGTAACTGACGGCTAGTCCGTGTTCGTTGATGCAGAATTGACCGCCAAACGGCATCAGTATAGGGGCAAAGCCAATATAATTAAACTGGGATGTTTCCCGACGAACAATTGCACCTTGATAGGGAGCGAGGGGATATTGATAATCAAAGTTTTTTCCTAACAGTCGGGACTGTTCTGACCGACAGCCAACGCCACTACACCCTTGAATAACTCCTGTTCGATCTGCACCCAAGATTTCAGATAATAACAGGAAGTAATAGATACTTTGCGTCATTTCTGAAACACTAAGCATCCCATTGAGATAGTCTGTTGCGGGTTGAATGCGATCGAGTTGTTTTTGCAACGCTCTGATTAAAAAATAGCTTTGGATCTTTTTCAGCATTTGCTGAGGCCAAGATCTTTTGAGTCGCTGCCAGTAGGGAGAATTCTCAAGGGTTTGCCGAGCCTGTGGATATTTCTCGACAACCATTAAAGCGTGTTGTTGTCCGATTTCAAAACTCGAACCCTCGAAGACATAAGGAGAATAATTCATGATACACTTTTGATTTTCGATTGACGGCTGGCTTCAAACAAAATAAGTATTGATTTTTTTGAAGATTCGGCTATTTTATCATAGTTAGAAGTAAATTCAGGATTTTTTTAGCAATATAAAATGCAACCTTGAATAGCTATAATTTATTTTTCAATCGATGCGATCGATCTTAACTACTTTTATTTATTAATATTACATTCTATCAAATGCTTTTTTAAGGGATGATTGAAAGAGTTCCCCAAATTGCTTTAGATTCTAGAGAACTCTTTATAGATAGCTTTAGCATACTCCTGTAGAAACCGGTACTTTGACGAGAGATTGCTGGCTTATAATATGTAATGCTGGATCGCCGACTAGAAGAAAAGGTTGAGAGCAGATAGACGAACTAAATTCTAAGTTGAGTCGCTTCACGGTATCTCCAAAACTAAATCCGTTCTCTAGTAATTCCCGACAAAAGCTCTGTTCTCGAAAATTCATACAACTTTCTCCTTTGGAGAGGATCTGATGAGAATCTCCAAAAGCAGCAAAGCGATGATAGTCTCGATTCCATTCAACCAAAGAATTCTTGGGATTAAAGAAAATAGGTCTAGTTTGAGGTTGGATAAGATTAAGGTAGTTTCGCAGGGTTGCGATCGAACAGTCTGCTACTGTTTTGCTAAGTTGTAATCCTAAAGAAACTTTTCGAGAGTGTCGGACAAGCATATCCCATTCATTGGAATTAAAGTCCGTTTCCATCATCCATACCCAGACAGACTCAGTCTCTCGATCGATCGACAATTTTGAGAAACAATCGATCGCTTGTAAGTGTTTTCCTGTTAATATTGCATAGCATTTAGCCATTGGCAACAAGGGACTGTTGTGCTTGACAGCTAAAATTCGCCGTTGAGGAATTAGAGCGTTGATTCGATCGAACGAAGATTCTTCCTCATTGCCACTGTTAAGGGATGAGGTTTTAGATTCCAGCCAAACTCGTGCAGATTGAGTTTGAATAGATTCTACTCCGGTTAAGGTTGAATCTTGTAAGCTGGATGGCAAATTTTCGGTGAGTATGGGAAATATACTAAAAATTTGACGACTTCCAATTAACGAATTTAGAACGATTTCATACTCTTGGATAGTCTGACAGAGTATTAGTTTAACTAAAAACTTCCATTGGCACTGCTGCGAAGATAAAAAATGACGCGATCGCTCCAGCATCCACCGAGCGACAGACGTACATTGAGATCGTTGATAACGTATGGGTGTCCACTCACAACTAAAACCGTATTTTTTGTAAGGCTTTCCTATGATTTCACAGCCAAAATTGAGATACTCTTTCAAGATTCTTTGATGACTGTCTGCATAGAGGGTTTGAATGCCGTTTTCTTCCATAATGCGAAGCATTCCACCTACGAGAAACACGCCAGTTGTGCGATTCCGTTGAGACGACGCAGTCACAAAGTAGCTCGCGTAAAAGCGTTGGCTATAGCGATCGAATGCAACGCGCATTGACCCTAATAACTGGCGATCTTGCATCACCATTAAATTTTTACAGAAGTAATCGTTGAACACATCCTGATAGTCTTTGTCTTGAATCTTGAGTTCGTCAACAAAGACACGCTTTCTCAAATTGACGATTTCTTCGATTTCGTGACCTGATGTTGCTAACTTCAGTAGCATAATGCCCCTCACGTTGAACGTTTAAATTGAGCTAATGACAGGCGCGATCGCCGCACAAAGACAAACGATCGCCTGCCAGTTATTATCAGAAAAAAATTCGAGATCGTCGACTAAGAGATCGGTTGAGTTGATGGGGTTTGAGTTCCCGCCCTTTCAGTTTTGTAAAGCCGTTCGATAGTTTTGAGTTCTTTTTGTCGCTCTTGCTCTAAATTGCGATCGTTTTTAACCCAAGGTAAAAACTCCAAGGTGTTAACGTTCTGAGTTCTCGAACCTACAGAATTTTCCAAATTATAGTGTTTGTAAGATGTCCGTAACGACCAGAAATACCGCCAAAAATTGGGCATTTTTAGAATAAATTGCCGTAAACCCATTAGGCGAATCTGCTCTTGAGGAGGACGCTGGGCGCGAATCATCAACATACTATACTCGTGACAAAAGGTCTTGATGTCTAATGTCGTTTCCATGACAGCATGTTGGAAATCAAAGTATTCGGGTTCGTTATACAGAATCTGGTCTTTATTTGTCGTGTATTCCACCGTACCTGGCATGGGAGTCGATACAGTGATATTCGGAACCTCGATTTCTTGGTCGCGGATGTACTTTAACATCCCTTGAAAGTTTTCCTGCGTGTAATCTAAACCAATTTGAAACAGCCCTTCAGTCAGTACACCATGTTTCTTCAAAATTTTGATGGCTTTAGAACTGTGGTCGATGGATGAGTGTTTGTTCATGCTGCTGAGAGTATCGTCGGAATAGCTCTCTAAACCCATACGTACCCGCTTGAGTCCAGCAGCTGCCCAAAGTTCCACCAGTTCGGGATTCTCAGCAATGGTATCAGCTCGACTGTAAAGACAATATTGTTTTTTGAGACCGCTTTTTAATAACGCCTCTCCCAAAGCAAAAGAACGTTCGAGATCGCCAAAACAATGGTCGTCCACAAATAAAACGTAAGGTTCTTCTAGCGTAGAAAGATAATCAACAATGTATTCAGGACTCCACCCTAAATATTGACCTGCATTAACTTTCCAGAGATTACAGAAAGAACAACGAGCCGGACAACCCATTGCTGTTCGCATCGCAGCAATGGGCTTCCACCAAAGATGGTAGTATTTTTTGTGATATTTTTTCGTGATGGAGCGATCGGGGAAGGGCAAGCTGTCTAAATCAAAGTTTGGATTGACAACGGCTTGACCGTTAGAGATGAATTTTCCATTTTCTTGATACGCCAAACCGTTTAACTTACGATATTCAGAGTCTCCTTCGTGAAGAGAGTTCATTAAGTCATAGAAACCCTGATAACCTTCGCCCATCCAAATCAGGTTAGTTTGAGCGATCGCTAAATCCTTTGGGTTAATTCGCGTGTGTTCGCCACCCACAACTGTAATAATATTAGAATTGAAGGCTTTGACTTTTTTTAATACTTCTCTCACTAAATTGAGGTGCAACGTCCAGCAATTTATCACAAAAATGTCTGGGTTAAATGAAGCTAATTTTTTCTCGAGAACTCCCGCACGACGTTCTAAACGTAAATCTAGAACATCGATATTAAACCGTTTCTTGTCAAAAAGCGAGCTGAGAACTTCAAATTGCAGGGGTTCGACAACATAAACTTTCTCGTCAGCAAGATGATAATCATGGTAGGGGGGCGTGCAGAAGAGAAGACGTAACTTATTCATGTTTCTATCCTTGATAATGCGACAATACACTCAAAAAACTTAGGGATAACGATAACGAAGTAATGTCACTCAAATCCTTAAAGTATTCCGCGATAAGAATTGCGACTGATTCGCATCGTTAGAGTGCAGTACTATCCTATTTATTTGAGGTATTTTGATATGAGGTCTCGATTTAAGTTTTAACTATACATCATAAAAAATATATTTGACACGAACTTCCAAAAAATTTATTGGTTTAAACAATCCTTTATGTTGTAAATTAAGCTTTACAAATAAATACTAAATATTATCAAAATACGTAAAAAATTAAAATGATTTGCATTGACAAATCTTCATAAATTCAATAGTTTGTTTGGCATAATACAAGTATATCTAAATATCGATAAAAAGCGATCGAAAAAATTGTAATTAGCTTTGTATAACTCATGGTTCAAAATCAGAAATCGCAGAAAGTACTGATATATCGTCTTTACGCGATCTAGAGTGCATTACCGCCCTGTCAATAAGTTCAGATCTTGAAAATATTATTCGCAACAAATTTTTCTATTGCGAATTCCAGAGAGGCACAATTTCGTTGCTAATTTATCGAAGTCTTTACTGGATGAGAGATTTAGCTTTTTGGCTTAACCCGAATTGAAGCGATCGATCTATCATCACATCAACTGTCCCAAAAAATACTCGTAAAACCCTTCAAGATCCACATCTTCAAACACTCGAATTTTACGACCTCCCGGTTTGGCGATCGTGCGTCCTTGACTCGTACCTTCGGTGATGACATCCACCTCGTACTCTCGCAACTCGTACAAATCTGGTCGTCCGAGATACGCCGTCGCCAGAACGTCCCAAAAATAGAACTCCTGGGGACTGGCTAAGGCGTAACACTGTCCGGCGAAATCACTGAGGGGATAGCGACGCTGTTTTGCGATGCGTTGAATTATCTCGTCCGTGACGGGGACGCGGTTCGTGATGTCGAGAGAACACAAGAGAAAAGGTATCTCGGTACGCCACACCGCCGCGATCGCCTCCGCATCCCAGTAAGCATTCCACTCCGCCGTTCCGTCGTGTCCCGGTTCCCACATGGACTCAACGTTTCCGGGGACGTTCAACGCACCCCCCATCCACAAAATTTTCTCGATCTTTGCGGAAATAGAAGGATCGGTTTCCAACGCCGTCGCCACTGTCGTCAGCGGCCCCGTCACCAACAGCGTAACTGGACGCGGTGCAGCGTTTAAGCGATCGACGAGAAACTGTTGTCCGCTTTGATTCACCTGTGGCGTGGGACTCGGCGATCGCTCGTTGAGAATCGGTAGGCGATCGATAATATAAGAATCCCGTCGATACAGCGGCGGAAACGCATTCATCCCCCGAACTGTACTCGCCACCACCGGAACCCCCGATCGATCGACTAAATCTAAAATCTTTCGCGTCGCACTCACCGCTGGTTCGATATAGCAGTCCGCTGGCGTCACGACAATGCCGAGAAGTTCGACGTTCTCCATCGTCGTCAACAGCAGCGTCGAGAGATAGTCGTCAATTCCGCCGTCGCTATCGTGAAGGACTAGAGTTTGAGACATGGTTCTAGAGGTGATGAGATGACCTGACGATCAAATGAAGGGATGATGAGCTGTTGACAGTTCCTTCCAATCTAACCTTTCTCCTCATCTCATTATCTCCTCATCTCATTATCTCCTCACCTCGATATTGACAACTCATAATCGTTATGACTACAATTAAGTCAGCAACTGTTCGAGGGTGTCATGAGAATCGAAGATATCCCCATCGACAAAATTCGCCGTCCCCTTCCTCGGGGCAACGATCCCGAAAAAGTCAAAGCGTTGATGGCATCGATCGCCGAAATCGGACTGAAAGAACCCATCGACGTGTTAGAAGTAGACGGAGACTACTACGGATTTTCTGGCTGTCACCGCTACGAAGCCTGTCAGCGTCTCGGACACGACACCATTCGTTGCAGAGTGCGCCGAGCGCCGAAAGCAGTTCTAAAGATGCACTTAGCTTAGACGAGTTTCGCCAAACTGTGCTTTACAGTCATTACACAACTACTTAACGAAGGAGACTTCCATGCAAGCAATGCCCATCAATACCGGAATCGACGAACAAACCCGCACTAAAATCGCCGAAGGGTTATCTCGTCTGCTGGCTGACACCTACAGCCTGTATCTGAAAACCCACAACTTCCACTGGAACGTCACCGGGCCGATGTTCCAAACGCTTCACCTGATGTTCGAGGAACAGTACACCGAATTAGCGACGGCGGTAGACGAAATCGCCGAACGAATTCGCGCCTTGGGACATCCCGCACCGGGAACCTACGGTCAATACGCCAAACTGACATCTATCGAAGAACCCGATGGCGTTCCTCACGCTAAGGACATGATCCGCCAGTTGGTGCAGGGTCAAGAAACGGTGGTTCGCACGGCTCGCGAGGTGTTCCCCACGGCTGAGGAAGCTAACGACGAACCGACGGCGGACTTGCTGACGCAACGGATGCAGATTCACGAGAAAACGGCGTGGATGCTGCGGAGTCTGCTCGAGGAGGAGTAGAGGATCGCGATCGAGCGAAACGGGCGTGGTAGAATCCAACGCTGAGGCTGCCCGCAAGTTGCGATCGATGACTGATTCGACTCAATCAAAAGAGTATACCCAAGCGTACACCGACGTTCTCCGTCAACTGATGGCGAACGTCGGTGTTTCTAGTTTTGCCGAACTCCGTCGCCTCGCGGGAGTGTCAGACTGGCAAATTCGCCAAGTGCGGCGGGGAAATTTCCAGACAATGCGTTTAGAGAACCTGTTGAAGCTGTGCGAGGCGTTGCAGGTGTCAGTGGTGGAATTTTTGGCAGCGTTTGGTGTGGTGGAGTCGTCGCCAGAGGTGGAGACGCTGCGATGGGAGTACGATCGCCTTAAAGAAGAATTCGATCGCGCGCGAGATACGTTTGCAGAGGAGTTTCAGCGAGAAAGTCTCGATATTCTCGAATCCTTTTTAACCTATTGGCACGCCGCCGCCCATGCGGTGGAAAACAACCCCCAGTTTGCGGCGAAAAAGCTGTTACCCCTCGTCAAACCCATCGAACACTTGCTGCAACGGTGGGATGTCGAACCGATTGGTGCGATTGGAGAAGAGGTGACGTACAATCCGCAGTTGCACCAACTGGCGAAGGGAACCGCACAACCAGGCGATCGCGTTCGGATCGCGAATTTGGGCTACCGGCATGGCGATCGCTTGTTTTTGCGGGCGAAGGTCAAAGCGATCGTGATATAATCCGCCTTCGGATACGCAACGATATAATCATCGAGTTTTATTGGTGAGATTCGATCGATGTTAAAACGTTGCTCCATCGCGATCGATATTGGGTTTTCAACAATTAGCTTCAACAATTAACCATGTGGAACAGTGCTGTTACGGCATACTTGCACTATCTCGGATTTATGCTGGCAGTGGGTGCGCTCGTCGTGGAGAACTTCACGTTAAAAGAGCGTCCGACACTGCAAGAATCTCAAAAAATTGTCATTGCTGACGTAGTTTATGGCTTGTCAGCTTTAATGGTATTGGTGACGGGAATTTTGCGCGTTCTCTACTTTGGCAAAGGAACCGAGTATTACACGAGTAACCCTGTTTTTTGGCTCAAAGTTGGCATTTTTCTATTTGTCGGAACCTTGTCATTATATCCCACGATTACGTTTATTTTGTGGGCGAAAGATTGGCAACAGAACGTAGCTCCAGTTTTGACGGCTGCGAAAACGCGCTTGCTCTCTTCCATGATTAAAGTTGAGATAGTTGGCTTTCTGCTGATACCGCTATTGGCGGCAATGATGGCTCGAGGCATTCGTTTGTTTTAGACGTTAGCTTTCATTTTTTTGAATTTGCGCGAATTCTTGAGGATTCGCGTATTTTTTATGACTGATGGGTGTATCTCAGTTTTTCAATCGATACGGAATCTGCTTCCGATAAGCGGGGCTTCAAAAAGTCTTCACCACAGAGACACAGAGGACACAGAGAGGAGGGATTTGAATTTACATTTTCAAAATGCACCTGGGACTGCTATATATTTTTGAAATTTCATGATATTTAATAATAAAAAATATCTACAAAACCATGAAATGCACTTCAACAAATATAAATCGATGCACTTCAACAAATATAAATCGATTGAAGGGTGCATCTCAGTTTTGCAAAAATATTGCTAAAACAGAGTGCCATTTAAGTAAGCACAGCGTAAAGAAAGAATCTTAGAAACATTCTCTACTTTCCATTGCGCTCCCGATATTTTGACTCGCATTCCGATTTGCTTAA
>NZ_JAQNCQ010000035.1:0-42604 GCF_028368005.1 Geitlerinema sp. CS-897
TTACTATGCAAGAAATCGCTGAAACCCTTACAGTATAAGAGTTTTTGCTAAACTGTATAAAAAGGCAGCTCAAATCGAGAAATCCCTTGCCAGATAAAGGCTACAAGCATTTACCCTACACACCAAGGTCGGAAGAGCCACAAATTTTTTATCAAAATTTCAACTGTTAATTATGTATAGCCAGCCCAACTGATTCGTGAAATCCTGTAATCTGAAAGTACTATAGCACGGCGATCCCAACTACAGAAGGCGTTCACAACTTAAATGATTCTGCTATAGGTTGGGTTGAATTTACGAAACACAACACACCATCGCTCGAAAAACTCAGCATTTGTTATTCTTGAAATTTTATGACGACGAATGTATTTTTTATTTCGAGCATTATCTTGGCATTCGATCGCTCGTCCAAAAATCTCAGTGGTTGGGTTGGGTTTGGCGAGGCTCCACCCAACCTATCACTCAAATTCTCGAACCCTATGAATTGAAACACGCGCAAAATGGTTACAGTCACACCTCCCAAAACAGAATCCCAAAAAGCTGACAATTTCTTCGACATTTGCAATCTCAGTCTAAATAAAAAAGGCGAAGAACTTTGTGGCGACAAGGTTAAATTTATTAAAACCGAGCGTAAAAGTACCATCGTCCTGTCGGACGGGTTGGGAAGCGGTGTGAAAGCCAATATTTTGGCAACTTTAACCAGTGAAATTCTGATTACCATGTTGAACGCCGACGTTCCCCTCGAACAGGTGATGGAAACGGTCATCGGAACGCTACCGATTTGTCAAGTTCGTAAAATTGCTTATGCGACGTTTACGATTATTCAAATCGACCATTTCTCAAATCAATTTAAAATCATAAACTTCGACAATCCTCCGATTTTTTATTTCAAAAAAGGTCGAATTATTAAACTCGAAGAACGGGTCGATCGCATTCTCGAGCGCAAAATCAAAGTCGCCGAAGGAACCCTAGAACGCGGCGATTTTCTCGGTGCGATTAGCGACGGCGTTCTGTACGCCGGACTCGGCGACACCATGAATTTCGGTTGGGGATGGGACAACATCGCCAAATACATGGAAAACCTGTTTGTCCATCAAGTCCCGACAGCGCGAAGTATTCTGCAAAGTGTTCTCGACGAAACGCGATCGCTCTACCGGGGACAGATTGGAGACGATGCGTCCTTAGTGGGGGTTTACGTCCGTCGGCGCAACCCGTTAATGATCTTCACCGGCCCGCCGCTAGACGTGACACAAGACGAAGTGTACGCCGAACGGTTGCTGAGTTTTCCGGGTCGAAAAGCCATCTGCGGCGGTACTACGGGAAACATCGTCGCCAACTATATGGGGGAGACTGTAGAAATGGATATTTCCACCATGCGAAAAGAGTTACCGCCAATTGGAAAACTCAGCGAAATTAACTTGGTAACGGAAGGAATTCTAACGATTTCCAAAGCCACAGAAATTTTGAGAAAATGCCACTGCGATATCGATCGCCTTCCGTTCGATCGCAACGGCGCGATTTTATTGGCACAAGAAATCCTCGAAGCAGATTCGATTTTCTTCCTCATCGGCCAGCAAATCAACGAATTCTATCAAAACCCCTTACTTCCAAAAAATATTTCGATTCGCCGCAACTTAGTCGAAGAACTGGTGCAACTGCTACGCGACCATCAAAAAGAAGTCGATCTCGAATATTGTTAAATTTCAAACAGTTAATTCTCTCGATCGATTGTCTCAATGCTAGTTATCGGATACGGAAACTCACTACGAGGAGACGACGGAATCGGACGAGCGATCGCCGAACAGGTGGCGTCGTGGAACCTTCCCCACGTACGATCGCTCAGCCTGCACCAACTTACCCCAGAACTGGCCGAAGAACTCTCTAGGGTCGATCGCGCCGTATTTATCGATGCTTGTATCGACGGCGACAGCGTCCGTATCGAACCCATCGACGCCGACAAAAACAGCCAAGTTCTCGGCCATTCCCTGACGCCGCGATCGCTGCTGGGGATGGCACAATGGCTGTACGATCGCGCCCCCGAAGCCTGGTTGATTTCCGTTCCCGGCGAAACCTTCGAGTTTAGCGATCGCCTCTCCCCAACCGCCGAAGGTTACGTCACAGAGGTTCTCGCTCTCGTTCGAGACTTATTCACCAAAAACCCCGATTCCTCACAGAAACCGGGGTCAAATACCTCAAAACCATCGAGTCGAATCGATTAATACTCGTAAGGATTCGATTTCGTCGCCGTCGGATTGGGAATCGGATTCGGCGAAGCCGGGGGAGATTGACGACCGCGTTTGGTTTTCGCTTGCGCTTTCGCTTTCGAGGCGCTGCGGCGCAACGCATCCAATCGCGTTTCGTACTGCTTGCGAAGGCGTTTCTTCGGCGTTTGTTCGATGAGCGTTTTCAGAGCGCTTCCCAAACTCTTATAAGCATTCGGTAACGTATACCCGAACCGAGACGCCAAAGCAACCGCTTTTTCGTCCGCCTCGATCGACTCCCGCAACGCCTTTTCGCTGTTGTTCTTCTGATACAGCCGATATCCCGACACGCCGCACAACGCCAAGGCTAGCAACAACAACACGCCGTCTTGAACCCACAGTTCGCCGACCGCACCGCCGAGACCGATCGCCAACGCCGCCATTTCCCACCCTTCGCGGGGAATCGTATCGTTTTGAATGCGGGCGACTTCGTGCCAAAACAGTAAATTCCGTTGGTCGAGGGCGAGGTTGTCCCACTTCACCAAATCGATGGCGATTTCAACTTCGTCCTTACTGAGTTCTTCGCAGCGAATCAAGGGCGGATCGATTTCCGTAGTTTTCTCCACCGTAACCCAGCTTTGCAGTTCTGGGGGAAGCAACCCTCTCAGACGACGGAGTTCGTTAATTTCAGCCTTAGCAGCAGACGTAGCGTAGGAGGTCATAGAACGGATTCAGGCAATAGACGACTAAAGACGAAGATACCTCGATCGTAGCAAATCACCACCGTTTTGAGTTTTCCCAGGCAGTGAGGATACCGGTCGCGATCGACACCAACACCCCCACCCACAATACACCGCCGGGAATAAAACCCAACACCTGAAAACCTCGCAGAATCCAAACCGCAAAGGTCAAACCCACCAAACTCAAAAAAATACGAAACATCATAAAATTCCCAAACTCTCTTGAAATCGCCATCGACGTTACCGTTTTTTCGCTGACGATCGCCCGACCGGAAGCGTGACCGTCACTCGAGTTCCCTCACCCGGTCGAGACTGAAGTTCGATCGCCCCTCGGTGTTTTTCGACGATGCGATAACAAATCGACAACCCCAACCCCGTACCTTTTCCCACCGGTTTCGTCGTAAAAAACGGATCGAATACCTTTTCGCGAACTTCAGCCGACATTCCGCAGCCGTTATCGGCGATCGCGACCCAAACCGTTTCTTTATCAGGTCGGCCTGTCGCAACGACGATCGTGGGTTCCTCCACATCCGCTTCTAAAACAGCATCGATGGCGTTGCCTAACAAACTCATCCACACCTGATTTAACTCCGAAGGATAACATTCGATCTTCGGCAACGCTCCATATTTCTTCAACAAACGGATCCGATTTTTCAAACGGCGGTCCAACAACACCAGAGTACTCTCGATGCCCTCGTGTAAATCCGCCGTCTTTGACGCCGACTCGTCAAGTCGCGAAAAATTCCGTAGAGATTCGACGATCTGACGAATGCGTTCGGCACCGTGTTGAATCGAATCTAATGCCTTGGGTAAATCCTCAAACAAATACTCCAACTCAATTTCTTCGATGGCGATGCGAAGGTTCGCCGTGCCTTCGGGAAACTCCTGTTGGTACAGGCTCAACAACTGTAAAATATCCTCGACGTACTCTTTCGTATGAATGACGTTACCGTAAATAAAATTGACCGGGTTGTTGATTTCGTGAGCGACACCGCCGACTAACTGTCCCAAACTGGACATTTTTTCAGTTTGAATCAGTTGAGCTTGGGTGGTTTGTAAGCGATCGAGCGCGTTTTGCAGGTCTTGATTTTTCTCCTGAAGTAGTTTTTGCGTTCGATCGAGGGCATCCATCGCCTGTTGTCGTTCGCCAATTTTCCGACTCAGTTCGGCGTTCGTCCGTTCGACGGTTCGGTGGGTGTAAATGTAATCCAAAATCAACCCAAATAACGGAACCCCGTAAGCGACGATTTTCAAAAAGTGGGCGATGTTAAAGTGGTTGTCGAACAGCATCTGCGATCCGAACGCCATGTGGAGCTGCGTTACGGCGTTGGGAATCGTGCTGATAATAAGGGCGTGAGAAAACAAGCTGGGATAGAGCTTGTAAAACGCCGGGTAGAGGACGAGTCCCGACAGGAGGAACAGCAATAACGGCACCACGTCCCAGGGTCGCGTGACGAAGGCGTCGGGAAACTGCGTTTCTGGAAGAACGGCACTGGTGGCACACCAGCGAACGACGGCGTAGGCTAGCATCCCGCATCCGAGGCTAATGGCGAAGACAAATCCAATGCTGCGCTGCCATTTTTTAGGTTTGGCGACGAGAAAAACGCTCACTCCAACGGCTGCCAGTACAGCGTTACTCAAGCGACAAATCGCCCAGGTGAAGGGGATGAGGTTGCGGTTGTCGGCAACGACTTCGATAAGGCGATCGGCCGCCAGCGTGTGGAACGCGTCCATAACGCCTGCGAAAAACAAGGCGACGCCGATGGTGGGAGTCGTCACGTCGCGCACGATCGCGAAATGAGCCAACGCCAGTATGACTGTAAAAATCGCCGTACAAAAGGCACTCCATTCGAGTAGTGTATGGGTAAAGCTACCCGCCAGCGTTTGGTGAAGAACGTCTGTCAGTCGATCGGGCGCAATACCGTCGATCGCCTCGAGGTGGAGAAGGTCTTGGGGCGTTCCGAAATCTACTCCTAAGAGGTTGAGGAGCGTCGGAATCGCACACACGAGGACGACCAGAAAGATCGATAATTTGGGAAGTTGGGTTCGGATCTCGTGTGTCTGTGAGGGAATTCGAGCGAACAAGAGCATTCAAAATCTGAGAACCGTTAACAGGTCGATCGACGTTCTAAGACGGGCGATCGCATTAGTCTTTCATTGGGTGAGGGGCAATCCCGACTCCTCAAATTCTACGATCGTTGTTGCGATCTTTGAGAATCCCTCCTAACAGCGAAGGTCGGGGAAACGTTTCGATAATACTCGAGCGCTCTACGATCTCCCCACGGCTTGCCCGATCGAGACGAGATCGAGATCCTTCTAAAAAAACCTTGTTAAAGTAGGGATTAACGCAACTGTTCGACCGGGCAGTTCGGTGGTTCGACCGCTGTTGTGTTCTGTAACTTTAATGGTTTCGTTTCTCAGCCCCGTAGCGTTTTTGACGCGACAGCACAACAGAATTTTGTCTTTGCCGATCGCCAACCGTCGACGATTTTGGGGCAGTCTGTGGGTTGGCTTGGCGATCGCTTGGGGACAGCCTAGCCTCGGTGCAGAACAGGTATCCGCCACTTACGGCGTGTTCGAGCGCACCCTGTCGGTCGATGCCCTCGAAGCCTATGCCAAATACGGACAGGTCGATGGCGAACTCGCTCCCTATTTAAACTTAGCTCCCCGAGACAGCCGCGATACCTTGCGCGAAGTTCTGTCGGCTCGTGCCGATCTCGACCCCGTCGCCGTTTCGCAATTTTTGTATACTCCCCAAGGAGAAGCATTGTTACAACGACTCGGACAGGCAATTCAATCCGGGTCTGGTGGGTCTGGCTTTAAAGGACTGCGATCGGCACTAATCCTCGCTGCGGCAGACGAAGAAGGCTTAACCTTACTGAACGTATTGCGCCACTTTCCCACCCCCACGCTGCGGGTCAATTTCAACCAGACCTTTCGCATGGCGCAACAGTTGCAAACTCTCGTCAGTGCCAACGAAGCGGCTTTAGCTGAGGTGCGAGAACAGTCCCGGCGAGAAGCTGAGGCGGAGAACCTTTCCTCCGATGGATTCGCCGATTTGAGCCAACCGGGACGACTGACTTGGGACGAAATTTCGATGACCTTGCGAGATCCCCGCCGCAATCCCCCTTGGGGTCATCGTTTCCCCGTCGATTTGTACGTTCCGAGAACGACCGAACCGACGCCGATTATCGTCATTTCTCATGGCTTGGGGTCCGATCGCAACGCGTTTCGCTATCTGGCCGAACATTTGGCCTCCCACGGGTTCGCGGTCTTCGTCCCCGAACATTCTGGCAGCAACGCCAAGCATATGGAAGCGCTGCTGGCCGGTCAAGAGCAGGAAATTGCCAAACCGCAAGAATTCGTCGATCGCCCCTCGGACGTCAGCTTTCTTCTCGATACCATCGCGGTTTTGTCCCGCACCGATCCCCAGCTACACGACCGTTTCGATTTCGATCGCGTCGGCGTCGTCGGTCAGTCTTTCGGGGGCTATACGGCCTTGACGCTGGCCGGTGCCGAACTGAATTTAAGTCATTTAGCGCAAACCTGCGATCGCGCTCGGGAAGAGCAATCGTGGAACGTCTCGTTTCTCTTGCAATGTCGGGCTTTAGCGATTTCGGGCCAGCAGCGGCAGTTTCGCGATCCCCGCATCCGAGGGGCGATCGCGATCAACCCCGTTGGGAGCGCCCTGTTTGGTCGATCGGGCTACCAGCGCATCGAGATTCCCATCGCGATCGTTGCCAGCGGTGCCGATACAGTCGCCCCTGCCCTTCTCGAACAAATTCAACCCTTTCGTTGGTTGAACGTTGCCGAACGCTATCTGTTCGTGTTGGGCGGCGGTACCCATTTCTCGACGATCGGCGAGTCCGAAGAGGAAGCGGTGTCCCTTCCGTCGGCGGTGGTCGGGCCCGATCCCAGTTTGGCTCGCGATTACGTCAGAGCGTTGAGTCTGGCGTTTTTCCAAACCTATATTGTCGAAAATTTCGAGTTTCGCGACTATCTCAGCGCTACTTACGTCCGAACGCTCAGCCGCGACCCGATTTCCCTGCACTTGGTACGCCAGCTCGAGGACACCCCCCTCGAAACGGCCTGTACGACTGTAGCAGATTGTTTGTAAGAAATTTCTCGTGAAGTTCACGGTGTCGGTCTTATCGTTCCAGAGTCTTGGTGCGATCGCACTGAACGATCGACCGCGAAATGCGACAATAGTTATAGCTGGGTGCGTCGCGATCGCAACATACAACCGTCGTGCAACCGTGGTGAACCCCAATGATAGAATACCTCAATTTCCAGGGTTCGATACGACACAGCCCACTCGGACGAAACGAAGCCCGACGCTCGAGGTAAGAGTAGGAAGCGATCGATACTACTCGTGAAGAGAATCAAGTATGTGAAATGGAAGACATCCTCATCGTAGACGACCAACCGGACAATTTACGGGTGTTATCGAGCCTATTAGAACAAAAAGGCTACAGTGTGCGTCGTGCCATTCACGGAAAAATTGCTTTGAACGCAGCTCGAGCCGACCCGCCAGTTTTAATTTTGCTCGATATCATGATGCCTCAAATGGATGGCTATGAAGTCTGTCAGCAGTTAAAAGAAAACGAGCAGACGCGCGATATTCCCATTATCTTTCTCAGCGCGCTCGGCGATGTCACTGAAAAAGTCAAAGCCTTTGAAGTCGGAGGTGTCGATTACATTACCAAACCGTTTCAATTTCCTGAAGTTTTAGTCCGCATCGAACATCAACTGACTCTTCAAGCTCTCAAGCAAGAAACTCAACGTCAAAACGAATTTCTACAACAGTTAAACTCTCAACTCGAAGAGCGAGTTGCCAAACGAACTGCTGAACTGCAACAAAAAACGGAGCAGTTAATTTCTGTTGAAGAAGAATTACGACGTGCGTTAGCAAAAGAAAAGGAAATTAATGAGTTTAAAAGTCATATCATTACCACTATTTCTCATGAGTATCGAACGCCATTGACTACGATATTTTCTACGTCCGAGCTTCTCGAACATTACCGCCACAAACTGAGCGAAGAAAAGTTTGTTAAATATTTAAAACGCATTCAAGAATCGGTAAAATATTTAACATCGCTGTTTAATGATGTGATATTCGTCGATCGAATGCAGCTCGGACAACTCGAACTCGATCGTGAAGAAGTCGATTTAAAATTATTGTGCTGCGAGGTTATCGATCGCTTAAAACCTAATATAAAACCCGGACAATCTTTAAAGTTTTCTCATCAAATTATAGAAACGATCGAGCCCAGTATTCAAAATACTTGGGATAAAGATATTTTATTCCAGATTTTACATAATTTGCTGTCAAATGCTATTAAATTTTCCTCAGAACAGAGCGAGATCGATCTTGAGTTAATCGAAACACAACACGCCATTCAATTTAAGATTGGCGATCGGGGTGTGGGAATCCCACCAGATAGCTTAGAACGCTTGTTCGAGTTGTTTTATCGCGGTAAAAACTCGAAAAATACTCGTGGAACGGGCTTAGGCTTAACCATAGTCAAAAAGTGCGTCGATCTCTGTAACGGCGAGATCGCCGTCGAAAGCGAAGTGGGTGCGGGAACCACCTTTACGGTCACGCTCCCTCGACAAAACCTCTCTTGACGCGATCGCTCGAAAGCGTTTCACAGACTCGAACCGCCACCCATGAGATAGAGAAGTGCCATTCGTACGGCGACCCCACTCGTCACTTGAATTTGAATCAAACTCAACGCCGGATCGTCCATCACGTCAGAACTGAGTTCGACCCCGCGATTGACCGGCCCGGGATGGAGCAGGCGAACGTCGGGACGACAAGCTTTCAGGCGATCGCGTGCGATGCCGAAATGTTGGTGATACTCCCGCAAACTGGGCAATAAGTGTTCCGTCATACGCTCGTGCTGCAAGCGCAGTGTCATCACGAAATCGGCATTTTCCAACGCGGGTTCGAGCGCCCAGTGTAACTGTAACCTGTCTGGGTGGTGGAGACCCATCGCCTCGACAAACAACTTCGGCAGTAACGTCGGCGGTGCGGCCAAATGAACCTCTGCCCCACTTTCGGTCAAACTCCAAATATTCGATCGCGCCACCCTCGAGTGCAAAATATCCCCGACGATGGCGATCTTTTTCCCCTGCAACAACTCCGTTCGTGGATGTTCGGGATCGAGAAACCGACAGATCGTAAAGAGATCTAACAACCCTTGTGACGGGTGTTCGTGCTGGCCGTCTCCGGCGTTGAGAACGCCCACGCGAGTTCCGAGTCGCTCCATCTCCCGCGCGATCGCCTGGGGAACCCCGGCTTCCCGATGGCGAATTACCATCATGTCAGTTCCCATGGCAAGGTAGGTCTTGGCAGTATCTAAAATGGTCTCTCCCTTCGTCAAAGACGAAGAACCGGGGGCAAAATTAAGAGTATCGGCAGACAGGCGTTTCGCCGCTAACTCGAAACTGCTGCGAGTCCGAGTCGACGGCTCGAAAAACAGGTTCGTCACGACTCGCCCTTGAAGCGTGGGGACTTTCTTCGTACCTCGGGATAACACCTCCCGAAAACTCGCGGCCGTTCTCAACACGATGTCGTATTCCGACACCGAAAAATCTTCGAGTGAAAGAATGTGGCGGCGCGTCCAAGGGGTTGTAGCCATTACCGAAAAATCGATTGCGGAGGTCGTCTCATGCACAGTATCCAATCATATCTGGTATCGGTCGTTACGGGGGCGATCGTCAGTTTCGGCGCGTCGGGAGCGGTATTCGCCGAGGTGATGCCGAACCCGTTGCCTTCCCCCGCGACGGCTTCGGACATCGAGCAAGATACCGTCGAACTCACGGTGTACCGCCCCGATTTATTCTGCGAAACCCTGTTACCGGAAACGGTAGAAGTGCCGCGAAGCAATCCCCTTGAAGGGGCAGTGGGTCATGTTTTGAAAGACTGGGCGCGGGGCGAGTTCCGTATTGCTGGATATCGCACCTCTCGCGACGCGGTAACGGGGACAGTGACGGTGGATTTGCGCGTTGCCCCCGACGCTCCCCGTCAGTGGACTTCGCTATCGACTTGCGAACAGTTTGCTCTCTTCGGCAGTCTGCGATCGACCCTGACACAAAATCCTCGCCTGCAAACTCAGACAGTGGAGTTCGTCAGCCAAGGGGAGCCGTTGGCGTTTTAGAAAGCTTCTGGAGAGGGGGAGAGGGGGAGAGAGGGAGCTTCCGGAGAGGGGGAGAAAATAAAATCTTTTACCCAAAAATGTAGGGGCGTTGTATGCAATGCAACGCCCCTACGAGGGGTTTTTTTAACTCTTCACTCTACATTCTTCACTCTTCCCCGAAAGAGATGCACCGTCCCCAAGCGAGAGAGGGGGAGAAACTGTCAACTTTTCTACGCCCCCATCCCTCAAAACACTCTCTATGAGGCAACTCGGGCAGTCGATCTCGTGCGTCGGCGTCCCGGTCGAGTCGAACCGTTCGAGGACGAAGACACGGTCGCCGATACATCGGCTTCGGGTTTTTGTAGCAAAATCACCAGAAGTGGGTCGCAGCGCAGTTCGCGGCGGAGCATTCGTTGTAAGTTCCGCTCGATGTGAGATTCCAGACCCGCCCAATCTACTTCGACTTTACTGTTTTCAGTGCGGGCGTAGTCCGACCAGCGATTTCGCAAAACCCCCTCGAGGGTAGCGCGGGTTTCTTCGTTCAAGCGATCGCCGTTGACGCTAGCCGCGACGCCGCGCACGCAGACATCGGGTTGGGTTAGAAGGTTGCCATCGAGGCCGATGGTGGCGGCCACGGTCACCACACCGTCCTCGGCGAGTTGCTGGCGTTCTTTGAGAACGCGATCGTGGACAGTTCCCGCGTGGGAGGAATCCACCAGTTCGATACCGGACTGAACGCGATCGCCCAAGCGAATACTGTCGGGAGTCAGTTCCACCACGTCGCCGTTATCGACGATGAGAATGTTTTCGGGCGGAATCCCCATGCTTTCGCCGGTTTTGCCGTGTCGAACCAGCATCCGGTGTTCCCCGTGAACGGGAACGAAGAATTTGGGACGGGTCAAGGCCAACATAAGTTTGTGGTCTTCCTGACAGCCGTGTCCGGACACGTGAATTCCTTGATGGCGGCCGTAAATCACGTTCGCCCCTTGCATCATCAGACGGTCGATCGTATCGACCACTGCTAGGGTATTACCGGGGATGGGGTTGGCAGAAAACACCACCGTATCCCCTTTGCGAATTTTGATTTGACGGTGTTCGCAGCGGGCGATGCGACTCAGGGCGGCCAGGGGTTCGCCTTGGGAACCCGTGGTCAAAATTAAGACTTTATCGTCCGGTAAACCTTGGGCTTCCTGAATCGATTTGAACTGGCTGTCTTCGCATTTGACGTATCCCAAGTTGCGAGCGTGGGCGATGACATTGAGCATCGATCGCCCCAATACCGCCACGTAGCGATCGTTCTTTTTCGCCAACTCCAAGATCATGTTGACCCGATGCACGGAGGAGGCGAAGGTCGTCACGAGGATACGTCCTGGGGCTTGGCTGAAGGTGCGGTCTAAGTTGGGATAAACAGACCGTTCGGAGGGACAAAAGCCGGGGGTTTCGGCGTTAGTGGAGTCACTGAACAGGCACAGTACGCCTTTTTCTCCGTATTCAGCCAGTTTTTGGATGTCGAACTGTTCGCCGTCTACGGGGGTATGGTCGAATTTGAAATCTCCCGTGAAAATGACCACGCCCACTGGAGTCGTCACCGCCAGGGTGAAACTATCCGCCATCGAGTGCGTGTTGCGAATGAATTCAAAGGAAAAATGTTTGCCCAAACGCACCACGTCGCGAGGTTGCACGGTTTTGAGTTCGGTGCGATCGGCCACGCCTGCTTCTTCGAGTTTGCCGCCGAGTAGTGCCATGGCCAGTCTCGGGCCGTGGATGACAGGAATGTCGAACTGTTTGAGGTGGTAGGGAAGGCCGCCGATATGGTCTTCGTGACCGTGGGTAACGATCGCCCCTTTAATTTTGTGGCTGTTAGCCTTCAAATACTCCATATCGGGCAAGACGATGTTGACCCCGTGCATGGCGTCAGTGGGAAAGGCCAGCCCGCCATCGACGAGAACCATTTCGTCGTCGTATTCAAACACGCAGGTATTTTTCCCGATTTCGTGCAGTCCTCCCAAGGGAATGACGCGCAACGTCGGTGTTGTCGGTTCGGATTGTTTTTTCTTGGTGCGAACTTTGGGAGAGTTTGTCGTTTTAGGCATAATTCGTCCTTGAGTGATTGGTCTTCTTAGGAGAGTTCTTGGAGTGGAGATCGGTTTGAAAGTTGTTCTCCAGCTCGTTTCAAATTCAGTCTTTTTAAGCCTTGCGAGGTCGAATTCGACAGAAACCTCGTTAGTCGTGAAGCTATCTGGGGCGATCGCGTTTCGCCTGAAGTGGCTCTCAGGGCGATCGCCGGTGGGAGTTCCTACGAAGTCCCGTCTGAAGTGGCCGTCGCAGGGTCTCTCGCACACCCACGAGGCGACGCTTTGAGGAACGCGCGTGTCGAGAACGGTTTCGAGTCAGGTTTGACTCCGCAACCCCAACCGATCGAGGACTTCGGCGATGGCTTGACTGACGGCTTCAGATGCTTCGCACAGGGGTAAGCGTGGTTTCCCAACGTTCCAACCGCAATGCTCGAGGGCGCATTTGATGGGAATCGGGTTCGTCGTTAAAAACAGTGCCTTGAATAAAGGCAACAACTCTAAATGGATTTGCGTGGCCTCTTGGTGACGGCCGGCTTCAAAGGCACCGATCGCCTCTTGCAAGCGATCGCCGACGAGGTGGCTGGCCACGCTGACCACGCCTCGAGCGCCCACCGACAACAGCGGCAGCGTCATGGCGTCGTCTCCCGAGTAGATGGCGAATTCCGGGGGCGTCAGACGACGGATTTGAGCGGCTTGTTCGGTGCTACCACTGGCTTCTTTGATCGCAACGATGTTGGATAGTCGAGCCAACCGCGCCACGGTTTCGGGTGTGAGGTTCGTTCCGGTGCGACCGGGAATGTTGTACAGCACGAGCGGGAAGTCCGGACAGGCTTCGGCGATGGCGCGAAAGTGTCGGTACAGCCCCTCTTGAGGGGGTTTGTTGTAGTAAGGAACGACTTGCAACGAACCGTCTAGCCCTAAAGCGGCCGCTTTACTCGTGGCTTCGATGGCTTCGCGGGTGGAGTTCGATCCCGTTCCAGCCATGACTTTCGCCCGACCCGACACGGCGTTTTTCACCACGCGAAACAGTTCGTATTCTTCCTCCCAAGTCAGGGTTGGGGATTCTCCGGTCGTCCCGCACACGAGGAGCGTGTCGCTGCCTCGATCGACCAGGTGAACCGCCAGTTTTTCCATGACGGCATAGTTGACGTTCCCGTCTGCGTCAAAGGGAACGATCGTCGCTGTAATGACTCGTCCGAAATCGACCACGCAACCTCCTAATTCGCCGAGGTGGTCGAGGACAGCGGCGTCCGTTGCGTTCTTCCCGCTTCGGAGACTAGCAACTCCGCGATCTGCACGGCGTTGAGAGCCGCGCCTTTGCGAATTTGATCGCCGCTGAGCCACAGTTCTAGACCGTTCGGATGTGAGATATCTTGGCGGATACGTCCCACGAGAACGGGGTCGCGATCGGTGGCTTCGATGGGCATGGGGAAGTAGTTCGACTGCCAGTTTTCGACGACTTTCACACCGGGGGCGTGGCTGAGAACCTCGCGGGCGCGATCGCGGTCGAAGGGGCGATCGAACTCTAGATTGATGGCTTCGGAGTGGGCCCGCAATACGGGAACCCGAACACAGGTGGCTGTGACACGCAAGTCGGGCGCTCCGAAAATTTTGCGCGTTTCGTTCACCATCTTCATTTCTTCCTCGCAATATCCCCCATCGGCGATCGGGGAATTGTGGGGGAAGAGGTTGAAGGCCAGAGGATACGGCAGAACTTCCGGCGTCGGCGTTTCCCCCTCTAAAATCGCTCGAGCTTGGTGTTTGAGTTCTTCCATCGCCCGAGCGCCCGCACCGCTAGCTGACTGGTACGTCGCGACGACGATGCGGCGAATGGGTTGCACTTGATGCAGCGGCCAGATCGCCACGGCCATCAGAATCGTCGTGCAATTGGGGTTGGCAATTATGCCTCGATGCTCCCGAACGGCTTCGGGATTGACTTCTGGCACCACTAACGGCACGCTCGGATCGAGACGGTAGGCACTCGAGTTGTCGATGCAAACGGCGCCGGATTCGACGGCTTGCGGCAGCCACGCTCGGGAGGTAGATCCTCCAGCCGAGGCCAACAGGATATCGACATCCTGAAAACAGCCGTCAGCAACCGCTTCGACGGCGATCGATTCTCCTCTAAACGACAGGGTGCGTCCCGCCGAACGGGATGACGCCAGCAGTTTGAGATCCGAAACGGGGAAGTTCCGGCTTTCGAGGAGTTTCAGGAGTTCGGTTCCCACCGCTCCTGTCGCTCCCAAGATGGCAACTCGGTAAGATTTGGGCAAGTTGTTTTCCTCCACTACGGTCGGTTGGCGATCGAATGTCGAACGTTTTCCAACGGTTCGGACTTAACGGTATTTATAAGGTGAAACCCGGTTGTAATGCCGAGGATGGCTTCGATAGTCAAAAAACTGATATGACAATTGTTTACAGCCACTCGAATAGTAAGCTGAGCGTTTTAGATATTACCAGCCTTGGATGTCTTTTGACAGCACAGACGCGATCTGTCTTTAAATATTCTAGCGGATTTGCCAAGCTGACTCAATTTACCACAGAAACGGCCGCTTCCAATGCCGAACGAGGGGACAAGGGAGCTTCTTCAGTGAAGAGGGAAGAGGGAAGAGTGAAAAGTGGGGAGTTCTCCTCATCCCCTCACCTCATCGTCCCCTCACTGGTGACTGGCGACTGGCGACTGTAAAAGGCTCGATCGAACTGAGCGATCGATGCAACAATGATAGATTGGACTCGCAAGCCTCGCAACGGAACTAACAGAAAACCGTTGTGAGAGATGTCCGTACCGAACGGTTTGAACTCAGTCGTCCAACATCGAAGCACAGCATGAAAGTTACCCAGCAAAAGCTGCCCGCCTCTCAACTCAGCCTCGAAATTGAAATTCCCTCCGACATTTCCCAGAAGACCTACGATCGCACCCTGGCCAAATTCAAGCAATCGGCCAACATCCCCGGATTTCGTAAAGGCAAAGTTCCCCAACAGATTCTCGTGCGTCGGCTGGGCGTCGATCGCCTGAAGGCGGCAGCCCTCGAAGAAATGATCCAATCAAGTCTCGAGAAGGCGATCGAACAGGAAAACATCGACGCTTTGGGTAACTACCAGCTCAGCAGTTCCTTCGAGGAACTCGTGGCCAACTATACCCCCGGTCAAACTCTGACCTTTTCGGCGACGGTGGACGTGCCGCCGGACGTCAACGTCAACGACTACACCGGCTTAGAAATCCAAGCCGAAGAAATTCCCTACGACGCGGCGAAAGTCGATGCTTTCTTTGAGGAACGACGTTCCGAACACGCCAACCTCATCCCCGTGGAAAACCGTCCTGCCCAAATGGGCGACGTGCTGACGGTGGATTATGAAGGAAAACTGGTTTCCCCCGAAGGCGAAGAATCCGAACCGTTTCCCGGCGGAACGGCTGAAGACACTCAAATCGAACTTAACGAAGGGCGCTTCATTGCCGGTTTCGTCGAAAATCTCGTGGGTCTCAACGCTGAAGAAACCAAAACGTTCGATGTTACGTTTCCTGAAGACTATCCCAACGAAGACCTCGCTGGCGAACAGGCACGCTTTACCGTCACCGTTAAGGATATCAAGGAAAAAGAACTGCCCGAACTTGACGACGACTTCGCCCAAACCCTGAGCGACTACGACACTATGCAGGAGTTGCGCGAGTCGATCGAAAAACAGTTTAAAGAGGAAGCCGAAAGCCAAACCACGGCTAACATCGAAAAAGCGATCGTCGAAACCCTGATCGAGCGCGTCGAGGTGGAACTGCCCGAAACCCTGGTCAAGCAAGAAGTCGATGTCATGCTGACCCAAACGGCCATGCAGTTACAGCAGTACGGTTTGGACGTTCAAACTTTCTACACCCCGGAAAACCTGCCGCAACTGCGCGAACGCTCTCGTCCCGAAGCGATCGAAAAACTCAAACAAGACCTGGGGTTGAAAAAAATCGCCGAAGTCGAGCAACTTAAGCCCAGCGATGACGAGATTCAAACCCGCATGGACGAAGTGCGCGAACAACTCAGCGATCGCGATATCGACGAGACCCGCCTGCGTAGCTTTGTCGAAGACGAACTGGTTTCGCAAAAAGCCCTAGACTGGCTGCGAGAACGCGCTAAGATCGAATTAGTCCCTGAAGGAACTCTGTCCGAATCTGAGGAGGACGAAGTCGAAGCAGAAAGCGACGTCGAAGCGTCCGAATCTGCCGAGTAATTCCTCCAAACTGCCGAGGTCGGCGGCAGCAGCGGCTGTATCGTCGCGCTGCCAGTCGCCAACCATCTAAGGCATAATATAAGGAATACCGATCGCGTCCTCCTGTCGGCCGCACGTTCCGACGCTCGAACACACGCCATCACAGCCGAGAGTCTATGCTGAAATCTTTTGCCTTCGATCGCGACCCGATTAGTTTGTCCCACCCGCAAATTTACTCTAGCGCCCAAGGCACGATTCCGATGGTAGTCGAACAGTCGGGGATGGGCGAGCGTGCCTTCGACATTTACTCCCGACTGTTGCGAGAGCGGATCGTCTTTCTCGGGACTCCCGTTGACGATGCCGTGGCCGATTCCATCGTCGCCCAACTGCTCTATCTCGATGCTGACGATCCTGAAAAAGACGTTCAGCTTTACATCAACTCTCCCGGCGGTTCCGTAACTGCTGGTATGGCCATTTACGACACGATGCAGCAGATTCGCCCCGATGTCGTCACCATCTGCTTCGGACTCGCCGCGAGTATGGGGGCGTTTCTCCTGGCTGCTGGGGCTGCTGGAAAACGGATGTCTTTGCCCAACTCCCGCATCATGATTCACCAACCCCTTGGCGGCGCTCAAGGGCAAGCCGTCGATATTGAAATTCAGGCTAAAGAAATCCTCTACCACAAAAACACCCTCAACCGCCTGCTCGCCCACCATACGGGCAAACCTCTCGAACGCATCGAGGCAGATACCGAACGGGATTTCTTCATGTCGGCAGAGGAGTCGAAAGACTACGGTTTGATCGACCAAGTCATTTCTCAACCTGCCCTTGCCGTTGCTTGATGCCCGATGCCAACGGACGCGGCGCGGATCGAACCGTCGGGCATAAGCTGAAACGCCTTCAGCCGATGTGTCTCGTCTCGCTCTTCTCCAAACGTCACGTTCGCTTTTGTTTGACAACACGCTCACCGATCCTGGCCGAATTCCCGCACGAGACAGCTTATGCCGAACAAGTACGATTCCCACCTCAAATGCTCCTTCTGTGGCAAGTCCCAGGAGCAGGTTCGCAAGTTGATCGCAGGGCCTGGCGTATATATTTGCGACGAATGCGTGGACTTGTGCAATGAAATCCTCGATGAGGAACTGTACGATTCTGGGGCGACAGCTCCCCAACCGACGCCACGCTCGGAACCTCCCGAACGGCGAAGGCCGCGTTCGGCAAAGCTGTCTTTGGGGCAGATTCCCAAACCGATGGAGATCAAGCGCTACCTCGACGAACACGCCATAGGACAGGAGGAAGCGAAAAAGGTTCTGTCAGTGGCGGTGTACAACCACTACAAACGCCTCAGTGTCAATCAGGCCGCACAGGGTTCCGACGACATCGAACTGCAAAAGTCGAATATTTTGCTCATCGGTCCGACGGGCTGCGGTAAGACACTTTTGGCTCAAACCCTGGCCAAAATTCTCGACGTTCCCTTTGCTGTGGCCGACGCCACTACGCTTACGGAAGCGGGATACGTCGGCGAAGATGTGGAAAACATCTTGCTGCGCCTGCTGCAAGTGGCCGACCTCGATGTCGAAGAAGCCCAGCGAGGTATTATTTATATCGACGAACTCGATAAAGTCGCCCGCAAGAGCGAAAATCCCTCGATTACTCGAGATGTATCGGGCGAGGGAGTACAGCAAGCCCTGCTGAAAATGCTCGAGGGAACGGTGGCAAACGTACCGCCCCAAGGGGGACGCAAACACCCCTATCAAGATTGCATTCAAATCGATACGCGCAATATTTTGTTTATTTGCGGTGGGGCGTTTGTCGGATTGGAAAAAATCGTCGAACAACGCCTGGGTAAGAAAAGCATCGGTTTCGTTCAGCCTGGGGAGGGTAAAGGCCGCGACAAGCGTGCGTCGGATTTGCTGAAACACCTGGAACCGGAAGATTTGGTCAAGTTCGGCATGATTCCCGAGTTCATCGGGCGCGTTCCCATCGAGGCGGTTCTCGAACCGTTAGATGAGGAAGCGTTGGTCGCGATTTTGACCACGCCTCGCAATGCGTTGATCAAGCAGTATCAGAAGCTG
Source organism: Geitlerinema sp. CS-897 (assembly GCF_028368005.1). NCBI lineage: Bacteria > Bacillati > Cyanobacteriota > Cyanophyceae > Geitlerinematales > Geitlerinemataceae > Geitlerinema > Geitlerinema sp. CS-897. The sequence continues at coordinate 18,422 of NZ_JAQNCQ010000035.1, forward strand.
ATGGAAATGGACAACGTGAAGTTGGAATTCCGTCCCGAAGCGCTACGGGCGATCGCTAAGGAAGCCTATCGTCGCAAAACGGGGGCGCGGGCGTTACGCAGCATCGTCGAAGAGTTGATGCTCGATATTATGTACGAACTCCCGTCTCGTAAGGACGTGACCCGCTGTACGATTACACGCGAAATGGTGGAGAAACGTTCGACCTCGGAAGTATTGATGCACCCATCTTCTTTACCGAAACCCGAATCGGCTTAACGGTTCACGCATCGATCGCCGATTCGGCCCGTGCTATCAGCGCGGGTCTTTTTTTAGTCGAGCGCACCGGGGACTTTAGCGATCGCGCGTTCCAAGGGGTCAGGCGATCGCACTCGAAGGGTTTGGGGGGATCGATCCCGAATCCTTGTACGAAATCGACTCCCAGCAAGCGGACTTTTTCTAAAATGGCGTCGTTTTCTACGAATTCGGCGATCGTCTGCAATCCCATGACGTGGCCGATATGGTTGATGGCTTCGATCGTCGCCGCGTCGATAACGTCGTGTTCGACGTTTTTAATAAAGTGACCGTCGATTTTGAGATAGTCTACGGGAAGGTTCTTGAGGTAGTTCAGCGACGACATCCCGCTGCCAAAGTCGTCGAGGGCGAAGCAACAGCCGAGTTGTTTGAGTTGGTAAATAAACTGCGCGGCTTGGTTGAGGTTGCGAATGGCCACGGTTTCCGTGATTTCAAAGCAAATGGTGGCCGGAGATACGTGGTGCAGCCAAAACTGCTCTCTCAGAAACGCCAAAAACTGCTCGTCGTTGAAACTCGCCCCCGATAAGTTCACCATATACAGCGGTTTGAGGTCGCTGTGATTTTCTCCAGCTAAGGCCAGGCGAGAAAACAGCGTCCGCACGACCCAACGATCGATCGCTGGCATCAAATCGTAGAGTTCGGCGGCGGGCATGAACTCGCCAGGAGCGACGAGGTTGCCGTCTTCGTCCCGCATCCGTAACAGTAGTTCGTAACGATCGCGCGATCGCCGCTGCACGTCGCTAGGAACGATGCGCTGGGCGTACAAACAAAAGCGGTCTTCTTCTAAGGCTTTGACAATGCGCGAGACCCATTCCATATCGCCGTGACGCCGCACGATATCGCGATCGTCGTGTTGGTAGACGTGGAACCGGTTGCGTCCGCCTTCTTTGGCGGCGTACATGGCGGTATCGGCAGCACTCAAGACCTTGGCACGGCTTTCGGCGCGGTCGTCGATTTCCACTAAGCCGATACTGACGCCGATCGTGAAGGTTTTATCGTGCCAGAGGAAGCGGAACGCCCGCACGCGATCGATCAGTTTCTCGACCACCGATCGCGCTTCTTTTAACGAACACTGATACAACAACAGCCCGAATTCGTCGCCGCCGAGTCTAGCGAGCAGGTCGCTTTTTCTCACGTTGCTGTGCAGCAACACGCTGATTTGACGCAGGAGTTCGTCTCCGGCGGAGTGACCGCAGGTATCGTTGACGATTTTGAAGCGATCGAGGTCGAGATAGCAGAGAACGTGGCTTTCTTCGCTGCGGCGTCCGTCTCCGATCGCCCGTTCCAAGCGACGCTCGAACTCGCGGCGGTTGACCAATCCCGTGAGGGGATCGTGGCTGGCTTGCCAAGATAGTTGACGGGCCAGCGATCGCGCGGGGGTCACGTCGCGACAGACCAACACCGCCCCGACGATTTCTCCTTCGTTGAGGCGAATCGGTGCCGCCGACAGCTCGACACAAAACTCTTGGGTGTCGTTGCTTCCCACCAAACGATGGTCTAAGGGATCGAGACAGACTCCGTCGCGCAAGACGCGATCGAGTAGGTTTTCGACGGGAGTGCGCGTCACTTCGTCCCACAACCGCAATACGGTTTCGATCGCCTGTCCCCACGCGGCTTCTGACGTCCACCCCGTTAAGGTTTCGGCTACGGGGTTGAGGGACTGCACGCGGCCTCGAGCGTCGGTGGAAATGGCGGCGTCGCCAATTGAGTGCAGCGTCACTTGCGCGAGTTCTTTTTCGTGAACTAGGGCTTGTTCGATACCCTGGCGATCGCGAATTTCCCGTTTTAGCTGTTCGTTGGCTCGAGCTAACTCTAAGGTTCGCTCCTGCACCCGCGCTTCTAGGTCGTTTTTAGCGCGGCGCAAGGCTTCTGAGGCTTGTTTGCGTTCGATGGCGTAGCGAAGGGATTTGACCAACAGTTGGCTGTTGACATGGCGTTTGACGAGGTAGTCCTGAGCGCCCAAGCGCACGGCGTCTAAGGCCAAGCTATCGTCGTCGGCGTTGGTTAACACGACAACGGGCAGTTCTGGCGCGACGGCGACGATGCGATCGAGAGATTCTAATCCTTGACTGTCGGGTAAGGTCAAGTCCAGCAGCATCACGTCGAACCGACCGGCTTTCAGGGCGGCGATCGCCCCCTCGAGACGAGAAACGCTCGTCCACTCGAACGCTGTGTGACGAACGCTTTTTAGGTGTTCTTGGAGCAATCGCGCCTGGGCGGGATTGTCTTCGACCAACAAGATCGCGACGGAGTTTTCGGACATTATATAAAAGTTTATGTATCTTAAAGTCTTCTTTCTATTATGCAAGTTTGCCGCGAAAATTGTATAATAAATCACTTCAAACAATACAAAACTTAGTATTTGTTAAAATAACATAACAATTGGATCGAGCCGAACGAACGACTACGTTCGGCGTTGAAAGAGTGTCAACTCAGCGATCCCCAAAGAGTCGAGAGCGTGACGATCCCGACTTCAGTAGCAATGACAAACTGTCAGATAGCGCGATCGATGCGATCGGACGGAAGCGTCACAGTTTCGAGCCAAAATTGCTGAATTCTATCGACGATCGATAACAGTTGTCTTAAATTTTGGGGTTTTTTAATATAGCAGTTCGCGTGTAGGTCGTAACTGTCCCGAACGTCCTGCTCGTTGCCCGAGGTCGTCAACACCAGCACTGGAATGTGTCGTAGGGTCGGATCGCTCTTGAGTTCGGCTAAGACTTCGCGGCCGTCTTTGCGGGGTAAATTGAGATCGAGTAAAATCGCGTCGGGAAGCAGCACGTCAGCGTATTGTCCCTCGCGACGCAAGTACGCCATCGCCTCGATTCCGTCTTTCACCGCGATCGTTTCGTGTAATAGCTGACTTTCCCGAAAAGCTTCGCGAATCAAGCGCACGTGGGCTTGATTGTCCTCAACCAGCAAAATAGTGCGACATTTCATGGTTGTTTCGTCCTCATCGAACGTAAATCGAACTTAAGATATTGGCTCTTGAAGTTTGGGAAGCGTGAAATAAAATGCCGCTCCTTCTCCAAGCTGGGAAACAACCCACATCCGTCCGCCGTGGCGCTCGATAATCCGCTTGCAAATCGCTAATCCAATTCCCGTACCGGGATATTCATCTCGGGTGTGGAGGCGTTGGAAAATCGAGAAAATACGATCGGCAAATTGTGGGTCGAGACCGATGCCGTTGTCGCGAATGGAAAACACCCAGGCGTTCCCTTCGTCTCGGGCGCTGGCGTGAATTTCTAAGGGGCGATCGCTGCGGAACTTGAGGGCGTTTCCTAGTAAGTTTTGAAAAACCTGCGTCAGTTGAGTTTCGTCGGCTTTCACGACGGGAAGGGTATCGTAAGACAGTCGCGCCCCCGTTTCTTCGATGCGACCGCGTAGGTTCATCTGTACTCGTTTTAACACGGTTTCGACGGAGACTTCCGTGAAGGGTTTTCCCCGAGATCCCACTCGCGAATAGGCTAACAAATCTTCAATCAGGCGCTGCATATGGGTGACGCCCTGCACGGCGAAATCGATGAATTCCTTGGCGTCATCGTCGAGGCGATCGCCGTAGCGCATTTCCAGTAACTGTACGTAACTCGATACCAAGTTTAGCGGTTCTTGGAGGTCGTGAGAGGCGACGTAGGCGAACTTTTCTAATTCTGCGTTCGATCGCTCCAGTTCTCGCGTTAATTTTGCCAGTTCTTCCGCTTGACGCAACACGATTTTAAAAATCGCGTCCCGCAAAGCCAGGGCTGCTTCCAGGGCACTCGATCGCCAGGGAAGGGATTTTCCGCGTACCAACTCTCGCCATTCTTTAAACGATCCCCGAGGGGACAGGCGTACCGTTCCATCGTCGTCCCGCGTTTCCTCGATCGCGTCGTAGGGATTTCCCGCCCAGCGTACCGTCTGTAAGGTTTCGGGGCGGAACCAGAGCAAATAATGACCCAGGTTTTGAGAAATCGCCACCGCTAAAATCCCGCTGGCCACGTTGCGGAAGTCCTTCGCTTGGGGAACCCACGACGACAAGCGATCGCTATAAAACAAATCCTGTTGGAAATGAGGCTCGAGCTGGGTGACGAGGTTGCGAATCTGGTCTTCAGAGGGGGTATCGCCCACCGTCTGACAAATTCCGTTGAGAAAAATCGCCGCCCCCGACGCTTTGACGATTCCCAGCAGAACGCTGGCGTTATCGGTCGCCCCCCGTACCCAGTCTTTCGCCTCGGACATGGCCTCGACCAATTGCGAGAGCTTGATTTGCGAGGAGACGCGATCGTCGTAGGCGCTGCGGTCTTCCTTGACGGACAGTTCGATGGAGGTGGTGCGAGCGACAAACTCGCAGGCGTCGCGGATTTCGGGGGACAGCTCGGTCGGTTCTCGATGGTGACAGGAAACCAACCCCCACAGGCGCTGTTGTTTCGTCAAAGACATTACCATCGTCGATCGACTTCCCATGTTTTCCAGATAAACTTGGTGACAGGGGACGACACCGCGCAGCCACGACCGACCTAAATCGAGGGGTTTGTCCGTTCCCTGGGGCGTCGGCGGGACGAGAGAGGCTTCCTCGGCGCGAACGTCGGGAATCCACCGCAGATAGTTCGCCGCGAAGAGGTGACGACAGGAACGGGTATCGGCGTCGGGGTAGTGGAGTCCCACGTAAGACTCGAGGTCGGGGTGTTTGGATTCGGCTATGACGCAACCGTGACCGTCTTCGTCGAATTGGTAGGCCATGACGCGATCGAATCCGGTGAGGTGGCGCACGGCGTTGACGGTGGTTTGACAGAGATCTTCGAGGGTGGCCGACTGTTGCAGTTGGCTGACGATCGATCGCACCTGTTGGTAAAAGCGAGAAAAATTCATCGATCGCCGGGTTCCGTTCGGCTCGAATTCCAAGACGATCAGTCCGTCATTGTTGCGGTGAACGCGCGTGTGATAGGTGCGGCGATCGTGGGGGTGAGAAATCTCGAAATCGAGAACGAGGGGGGTGTGAGGCGTCAGGTCTGGAAGTTCGCTGTAGAGGCGTTCGAGTTGAGCGGCGCTCAGCAGTTGGGAAAGGGGGTGTCCGACGACAGCGTCAGGTGAGAGTCCGAAAAACGGTGAGATCGCCTCGCTCACCTGTACGATCGTCGAGTTGGATTCGTCAACGACGACGAGGACGCCGTGAGATCCGACGCGATCGTAATGTTCGATCGGGGAGCTATCCTCGAGATCGATGTCGGAATACGAACGGGGATGGGGGGGATTGGGCGTTGAACTCACGCGAGCGATCGCTCCTCTGTCTACTTCACGTTACCTCGATACGTCCGAGCGACAAATCTAAGTCACTCCAATTGTACTCAAAAATATGTTTTTTCGATCGAAATTCTACTCGAGTGTAACGATATTAGCAAACAAGCTTTGAAGGCGATAAAATTTCGATCCTCTTAAATACAGTAAGTCTCCTTTCCCTAATAAATTGTTGGCTCGTGTTTTTTTAGAGCCTAAAATAATATCGGAATCGGCTTCGCTTGCCGTTCGCAATGCTACGCGACCCGGTAAGTTGGATCGAATAATTGGTGTTACCACTTGCGCCTCTGGTCTTTGCGTGGTGATAATCAAGTGAATTCCAGCAGCTCTTGCCATTGCGCCCAATCGTTTAATCGAATATTCAAGAGTTTTTGCCATTTCTTTATCTGCCATAAAATCGGCATATTCATCAAAAATGCAAACGATTGGTGGTTTAGGTTCTTTGCCTTTTTGTAATTGATATTGATTGTATTTCGGCAAATCTTTACAACCACTTGCTTCAAATTTTTGATAGCGAGATTCCATTTATTCGACCAACCCAGCCATCAATTCGATGGCGCGATCGCTATCTTTCACAACAGGCGATAACAGCCAGGGCATTTTCTCGAATTCCGGAAACGTCACCCGCTTCGGATCGACGAGAGCAATTTTCAAATGTTGGGGCGATCGACGCTGAATCAAACTCAACAACAGCGCCCGTAAAAACTCACTTTTTCCGCTTCCCGTCGTTCCCCCCACCAAGAAATGACAAGTATTCGGATCGGACAAATCCGCTTCGACAAGTTTTCCCTCTAAATTCACGCCGATCGCAATGCGAACTGGTGCCGTCGGCGGAAGCGTTTCCCGTCAGATATACTGCTCGAATAAGGCAAATTGGCGATCGCTTCGGGGTAAATCCACACTCACGAAACCCGCCTGGGGAGAAATCATCGGCGGCGACTCAATACCCAACTGCACCTGCAAATCGTCCGACAGTCTCAACAACGACGACACCTTCACCCCCAACTGAGGCTTCAACTTCACCCGTACAAACGAAGGCCCCACCGCCGAACCCCGATAAGAAACATCGACGCCAAAGGCGCGAAACACCTCCACAAGCCGCGTTCCCCATTCGTCCGCATCCGGTTCTGGTTGCGGTGGTGTCGATGTTGTTTCGGATGAGGGTTTCTCTGAAAACGTAGATGAAACCGTTGACGTAGAGTTCGATATATTTTCAGAGAAAGTCTTCCGCAAAACTTCAGAGTCTCTCGCCTCCTCCACTCCGAAATCGTTTTGACAAGATTGTTGCTGCGGACAAATTTCGCACAAATGGCGATTGGCCGTTTTCGTCGGGGAATTGGGGGAATCGAACTCCCAGCGCACCCACTCTCGCATCTCTTGTAACCGTTGAGGAAGGAAATTCCGAACCATCTCCCGCAGTTCCTCCCAGTCATAGCGATAGGCTTGGAACTGTGGAAGGACGCAATACACTGCCGCGTCGATGGGTTGTTGCTTCTGCTGGGGTAGCAAATCGGCGTACGATCCCACCTGTAACACTTGCGCTGAAGGATCGGCGGGCGATCGAATTTGCGACGGTTCAGTATAGTAGGATAAAAAGTAAGAGTAGAATCAAAACATTGGAGACAGCCCTCCTTGAACTTTCAACCCTCGCTGTGTCGTAACGAGAGCGAAGTCGAAAGTAAACTTATCGTTCAATATTTACTACCTCAACTCGGCTATCCTCCAAACACTTGGCATCAGGAGGTCGCGTTTGGTAGTATCCGTTTAGACTTTCTTGCCTTTGCCACCCAGGTCTTACCGTTCGTCCTCGATGCCAACTCTCCGCTCAGCGTTGTTTTTGAAGCGAAGAGTCCGCGAGAAAATTTAGATTCTCACGTTCGCAAACTACAGCGGTATCTGACTCAGTTGCAGGTTCGCTATGGTTTGTTGACAAATGGGAAAGAAATTCGTATCTACCATCGAAAGGGAAAGCGTACCGAATTAATTTTTCAATGTTTGGGCGACGAAGTGTCCGATCGAATCGATGAAATTCGTCAGCTAGTCGGTAGAGACAGTTTAAAGCATTACATTCCGCAAAAAGCGAAATTTTTGAGTTCTTCCGACCGAGAGCGATCGCAGACTTCCAAATTGAGTTTACCGGAAGACGAAAGCATTACAATAAAGCTGTCGAATTCGCGTCAAGATACGCTAGCTTCATCAGAAGCAAAACAGATAAATCAAGTTTCGAGGAAATATTTTGTGAAAATAATTGCCGTTTATCACAATAAAGGTGGAGTTGGAAAAACAACAACCGTTGTCAATCTTGCTGCCGCACTACGAAAACAAGGAAAACGAGTTTTAGTGGTCGATCTCGACAGTCAAGCCAACACGACATTTGCGGCTGGATTAGTCAAGTTTGACGACGAACAATTTGACGATATCAAAGATAGTAATATCTATCACGTGATCGATTCTAGAAGTAAATATTCTATCCCAGAAGTTGCTCGAACGAGCCAGTTTTGCGATCCGGAGTTCGATATTATTCCCGCTCATATTAGCTTGATGGAATACGAGCGAAAGCTAATTGAAATTGAGCCGGCCAAAAAGCGGTTGTATGATAAACTCAGAAAAATCGACGATCGCTATGATATTGTAATTATTGATACGCCACCCTCCTTAAACCTTTATGCTAGAATTGCGCTCATTACCGCTGACTATTTGATTATTCCATCAGACTTGAAACCTTTTGCTAATGAAGGTTTAAAAAATGTCAAAAACTTTATTGAAGATATTGACGAATTTCGTGGAATGCTTGGAAAATCGTCTTTAAATATTTTAGGAGTACTACCATCCAAAGTTTCAACTAATAAAAAATTCAGGGACTATACCTTACCACATCGAGAAAAAGTCATTCGAGAACGTTATGGTTTTGAACTGATGACCTCTCGCATTTTTGAACGAGAAGATTTAGCTAAGTCTGTTGACAACATGATGACAGTTGGCGATTTAGATATTCCAGATCCCAAATCGATTTTTGATTATAAGCCTGATTCTCAAGCTGCCGAAGAATTTGAAATTTTAGCTAACGAAGTAACGAGTAAAGTAGGATTATAATGAGCTTAGACTTAAGGACTTCTTTAGTTGATATTGCGAGCATCACCTCTACTACACCTCGATCTACATTTTCAGAATCAAAACTGGAAACTGTAGCCCGATCGATATTAAAATCTGGTGGTTTAGTCAAGCCAATAATTATCAAGCGTATTGGTCTCGACAGTTATCAAATAGTTGCAGGAGACTTTGAATATTATGCGTCATTGAAAGCCCAAGAAATCGACGACAATTTTGAAATGATTCGAGCCTTTATCGTCGATTCCGAACAAGAAAGCTTCGTCGTCGAACAAGCATCGGAGATTGCAAAACAGTATGAAATTAAAGCAATATCAGTTCCTTCATCTGAAGGGTCTAGCGAATTAGAATCTCGATTGTCTAATTTAGAGCTTAGGCTCGAACAATCTCTGAACGATATTCGTCGTGAAGTTTCTCAAGAGAGAACGCAAATTTTCGAGCGATTTCAAGGTCTGGAAAGCCAAATTTCTGAACCTATCGATCCATTACACGAATTGAATGTTTTGCCTTACGATAAAATCGCCATTCGTCTCAAACAGGCGAAAATTGCTAGAGCTGAAAAACTAGCAAAAACTATTTGTGAAGCTCGCAGTAAAAAATCTGATGGTCAATTTGAAAACTATCTGGATGTCGTCGAATCAGTCAAGGGACTCGGACAAAAGACAATTTTAAGTATTATTGACGACTGGTCATCGCGTCGCTAACGGAGGGTGCATCTCACTTTTGTAAAAATATAAGTGTAAAAATATAAGTCTGGAGTAGGTTGGACTTCGGCAACGCTGCCGTCCATGAGTGGAGCGATCGCGAAACCCAACCTACCTCAAACTGGGGCAAACCCGTGTTTGAGATTCGGATTCCGCATGAATCCTGCTATCGGCCAAAACCAGCCCCCCAGTATCTCGACGATACCGGGGGGCTTATCGCGTCTCTTCTGAAAACCGTCCGTTAACTGTCCGAATCTCCGCCGAGAATGCGAATTTCTCCCAAACTAAACTCCTCGAGTTTCAATGCTTTCGTCCCGCCTTTTTCCAAACGACCTAACAACGTCATCAGTTGATTCCACACCAACACCGCCGACAGCAGCGAAACCACCGCCGAAAAGCCGTAAGCAAAGCGATCGGGAATCGCAAAAAACAGCAACGCCGCCGACAAAAACCCCACCGCCGCGATCGCCATCCCAGTAAACGGGAACAACAACTGCAAACCGCGAAGCGACGCTAACAAGCGACTCGATCGCGATTTCGACCATTCCTTCAACGTGCCGACCAGCGTAACGTAGAACGTATAAGCACAGATCGCAGCCACCAACAAACTGACCGCCATCAAAAAATAGGGAGGATCGGAATAAAACATCGTCACAAACCGCCTAAATGCAAAATTGACCCAAAAAAATGGGAAAGACTCGCGAACTTTCCCAAGTTATACCTTAAACGGGCTTATGGTTGTTGAAAAGCAGCAAAAGCAGCCTCTGGAAACCAATCCGATGCGACCTCCGAGGCGCGACGCATAGAAAACTCCGAAATCGCTTCAACCGCCACATCCCATAATTTTTCCGGTTTCACGTCTTCTTTCACCAAATTCCAAAGACGCTGTACCTCTTCCGTGTGAAGGCGATCGTCTTCCGTCAACGCCAGTAACAACTGACGCCGCAAAAACTTCCCTTCGTCCGACAGCAAATATTGCAATCCCAGTTGCGCCGTGGGAACGATATCGAAATTTCCATCCGTTTGGGCGATTTGGATGAGGTTTTCCAACCGGTGCCATTGGAACTGTCCGTCTTTAAACAACACCTCCAACAAACGGCGACGTAACTGGGGCGATTCTCCCTGTAGCAAACGCTGTGCTAAATAAGGATAGCCAATATCGACGATTTTAAAACTGGGGTCGAGACTCAAGGCTAAACCTTCTTGAGTCACCACCGATCGAATAATTAACGCAAACTTCGCTGGAATTCGGAACGGATACTCGTACATCAATTCCGAAAAGCGATCGGTGACCGTCTTAATATTAAAGTCCCGAACGCTTTTCCCCAAAATGTCCCCGAGAACCTCTTCTAACGCCGGAACGATGGGGTGAATGTCTGTTTCCGGCGCGAGAAAGCCCAGTTTTACAAAATCTCGGGCGAGATCTTCATAATCCTTATTCAGCAGGTGAACTAAGGCATCGACGAGGGTTTCTTTCATCCATTCTTCGAGTTGATCCATCATCCCGAAGTCGATGTACGCCATTTGATTGTCTTTTGTGGCGAACAAGTTCCCAGGATGGGGATCGGCGTGGAAAAAACCATGTTCGAGTAGTTGTTGTAACCCGCTGGTGACGCCTACTTCAATAATGGCTTGGGGGTCGATTCCCGCCTGTTCTAAATTGGTGGTTTCCGTGAGTTTGTATCCGTGAATCCACTCGAGAACTAAAACCCGTTTACTGCAATAGCGCCAGTAAATATCGGGAACTTTGACGCGGGGATTGTTGCGAAAATTGTGGGCGAATTTTTCAGCGTTGTGACCTTCGTTGATATAATCGATTTCTTCAAATAGTTTCGTGCCGAATTCATCGACTACTAAAACTAAATCGTGACCTAAATTTAACGGTAAAAATCGATCGATCCAAGTGGCCGCCCAGCGAATCAGATATAAATCTCGGGTAAGAATGGGGAGGAGATTGGGACGTTGAACCTTCACCGCCACTTCTTCCCCACTGTGGAGACGGGCGCGGTACACTTGTGCCAAACTGGCCGCTGCGATGGGAGAGGGAGAGAGTTCTCGGAAAATCTCTTCTGGCGTCAAATCTAAATCCGCTTCGATAATGCGTAATGCGGTGTTGTTATCAAACGGCGGAAGTTGGTCTTGAAGTTTGACGAGTTCTTCGAGAAAGTCTTTACGGATTAAATCCGGTCGCGTCGAGAGGGCTTGGCCGACTTTGATAAACGTCGGGCCGAGATGGGTGAGGGTTTCTCGCAGTTGCTTGGCGCGTTTGGCTTTGTTACGCTCGGGGCGATCGAACCATTCATCGAATTTCAAGCCCAGGAAAAATCCAGCCAAGAGCCAGAGAACCACGATCGCACGCCAAACCGCTTCCCAGGGACGACGCTGGAAGTAACGGGCGATTGCTTTGGCGTTGTAGCACCGTAACTCAGCTAAAGGGTGAGGATTCACGCTAACTTTTGCCTCTTTCAGAACGAACGACGGTAGGGAACTTTGGGACGAAACTCGCGTTGCTTTAGACTTTCTTTAGACTAAGGACTTTAGAGATCGATATGACAGTTCCTTAACTAAAGTATACAAAACTACAGAATCTTTGGAGTCGAAATAAACCTCGACGCCCGCCGGTCAAACTCTCAAATTCCCCGAGATCCCTATTGCTGTAGATTCGCGACTTCGCTAGGATCGCAACCATCTCGCGTCGTTTCTCGAGCGATCCCCACTGAGATTTCTGTCATGTTTTCCGTCCCGTTCGATCGCGGCGAACTCGTTGCGGTTCTCAGCATCAACCTGTTCCTTTCCCTCGGAGGATTCGTCTTGGCCGGCTCTCTCTGGCAAGTGCGATCGCGCCTGTCCCAATTGGCCGACACGCTATCTGAGGTCGAACGTCACGCCGCCGAAAATTTGCCCCGAGTTCCCGACCTCCTGCGCGATCGACAACAGCAAATCGTCCAGGCCCGCGATCGCTACCATCGCCTCCTCCACACCCTTTCTCTATTCCAACAACTCCTACAGCTCAGTCTTTGGCTGCTGCGCCTGACACGCCAAAATAACCGTTTCAACCCCTTCACCGAGTCTCCCAATCGATAGACTCCCAAACGTCCAGGGAGAGAAAAGCCACGTACAATAAGGATCGAGACTCATTCGATCGAAACCCATGCCGAACAACCGAACAGGCGCGTTTATCGGGGGAGTGTTACTCGGTGGCGTCGTCGGCGCTGTCACCGGCGTATTACTCGCACCGCGATCGGGACGCGAAACGCGAAAACTCCTGAAAAAATCCGCTCGAGCCATGCCCGAACTCGCCGAAGACCTGACCTCCAACGTGCAACTGCAAGCCGATCGCCTTTCCGAATCTGCCCTGCGGAACTGGGAAGATACCCTGACGAGACTGCGCGAGGCTGTATCCGCCGGAATCGCCGCTTCCCAAGCGGCTGCTCGAGACGACGAATCTGAGACGTCCGAGCCTCCCGCAGACTCCCCAAACTCCCAACCCTCCGTCCTCAGCGATCGATCGACCTAACCTCAAACCCGTGACCGAACCCGTTTTTTGGCTAGGACTATCCCTGGGAATAGTCGCCTTCAGTCTCGTGGCTGTGACTCTGACTTTAATTCCCGCCGTCCGCGAACTCCAACGCGCCGCCAACAGCATTGAAAAACTCGCCGATACCCTCTCGCGAGAACTGCCCCCCACCCTCGAAGTCTTTCGCTCGACCGGATTAGAAATTGGCGAACTGACCGACGAGGTGAGTACGGGGGTTAAAAGCGCTGGCGAAGTCGTCGGTCACGTCAACCAGAGCGTCTCGAGCGTCAAGCAGCAAACTCAGCGCGTGCGCGGAACGACGCGGGGTTTTGTCGCCGGTGTCAAAGCTGCATGGCAAGTATGGCAACGTGGAGAGCATCCCGCGACCCGCAGCGAACCGTCGGTCTCCTCTTCCTCCCCGATCTCGTTTGCTGAAAAACCTGAAGACACGCAAAACGGCAATTCCAAAGCCGTCTCCGAACCCGAGACGCCGATGGTAGATGAGGAGATAAGGTGAAAGGGGGATAAGTGCGTGAGTGGGGAACAGATGCGGGCTACGGTTCACTCTCCACTGTTGGCAGCTCACTGCAAAAGCGGCTCGTACGGAATCCGATCTCAATGCTTCGGCTCTCTTGGTGCACGTACGCTCAGCGGCTCGACTGAGGCTTCGACGGTGAGCGCTCAGAGTTGAGTCCGAGCGGAGTCGAGGACTCAAATACGGGTTTTGCCCAACTTGACAAGCCCCTCTATCCCCCCAACCCCCCTTTGAAAGGGGGGCTAAGGGGGGATGTCGTGAAGACTTCTTGAAAGCCAACAAAAGCGGTTTGTGACGACGGTTCACTTTCCCTACGGTTTACTTTCGCATCTTGCAAACTGTCCTGAAAACCGTTATCAACTATCAATTATCAATTATTCTCATGCCTTCTCGATCGCGTCTCGTCCGAAAGCGCAAACCCCAATCGCTCTGGTTTGAAAAACTTATGGCGATCGTCGCCATTCTCGACGTAGGCTTCGTTCTTTTCGATCTCAGTTACGTTCCCTGGCGAGATTTCTATTACCGTTACTTGCCCGCAGCGTTCCACGAAACTTACGACAAAATCAAAGGTATCGAACCCCATCGCGATACCCAACAATATCTCGAACTCGTCGATAACCTCGAAGAACAAGTCGCTGCGACCGGCGTTCAGTCTTCCCAAGTCGAGCCGATCCTCGAAGAACTGAGACAGCAAAGCGTGGCCACTATCGACGAAAACCCGTTTCAAATTGCCAATAAAACCGGAACTCTCGAAAAAATCAAAAACGAAATGCGCGATCGCATGGAGGAAGAATCCGCCAAAGATGCGTTTCGTCAGTTTTGGAATCAAAACCATCTTACCCCATCGAATTGGCGCCAAGAAATCGCGTTTTTTAACGAAGAAATTGCTCCGAGAATGGAGACGAATTACTATCGTTCTCTCAGCGTTCGCGGTACGTTTACCGATCGCTTTTGGGCGATCGACATTTGGTTTATCGGCTTGTTCGGCATAGAATTTATTGCCCGAACTTGGCTGATTTCCAGACGAGTGGGTATGCCCTGGAAAGAAGCGTGGCTGTTGCGGTGGTACGATATCTTTTGGCTGATTCCATTTTCAGGATTGGGCGTTCCCCTGCTCGGATTGTTGCGGATAATTCCCCTGATCTTTCGCCTCGATCGATCCGAACTGGTCAACCTCAAACCCATCCGCGCTCAAATCAATCAAGGAATCGTCGCCGCTCTCGCGGGAGAAATTACTGAAACCGTCGTCATTCGCATTATCGACCAGTTACAGAACGCCATCGAAGAAGACGCGATCGCCGACTTTCTCCACTCTCCAAGACGACAATACATCGACCTCAACGATATCGACGAAATCGAAGTCTTATCGAACCGCTTCTTGCATTTGAGCGTATACGAAGTGCTGCCGCGCATCAAGCCCGATCTCGAAGCCTTGTTGCACCACAGCCTCACCGTGGGGTTGAAAGGAACGGCGTTTTATACCAGCATTCAAAGCGTTCCCGGCTTGAAAGACGCCCCCGATCGCATCGTCAAAGAACTCGTCGAACAGACGACCGATACCCTGTACGGTCTCGTCCGAGGGGCGATCGAAGATCCCGTCGGTGCCAAACTGTTCGAGCGCCTCGTCCATAAATTCACCGAAGCCTTGGGCAGCGAAGTGGGAAAACCCGATAATATCGATGAAATCCAAGTTTTACTGTCCGATTTCCTCGAAGAAGTTAAAATCAACTACGTGCGGCGATCGGAAATCGAAGACGTTGAAGTCATCATTCAAGAAAGCAAGCGACTGCGGGAAGCCGCACAGAAATAGACGATGGGTCGACGGCATGATGGGAACTCTCCCCCTCTCCCCCTCTCCCCTGCTCCCCTGCTTCCCCTACTCCCCTACTCCCCATCACTGTTGCGGAAAAATTTTTGATAAGCTAGAACTGCTTGTGGGCTTACCCGGCCTTTTCAATTGAGATACCTCGGCCAGTTCGGCGCAGTGGAGATCGAGCTGCGAAACTAACGGCGTCCGGGCCAGACCCCAGGTATTCGATAACCCAGACGGTCGGGCATACCACAGACGCTCGGTGGAAGAACGTCGAAAGATCACCAGCGATCCGATCGTCTTCCTTTGGCCAGTTTGGCACGTCGAAGGAATCCCTCGGCCTCGAGATTAGAAACCTCTCGAAGTCGCCGAAATTTGGTGAAGTGGGTGCGTACCCACTTTTTTTGTTGCAGTTCGCTTTATGACCCATCCCCCGATCCCCAAAATTTTAGAATTGGCAACCCCTGTCGCCGCAGATTTAGGCTTAGAACTCGTCGGGGCGGTTTTCCAAACAAACCAGCGCCCTCCGGTGTTGCGTGTCGATATCCGCAATCCCGACGGCGATACGAGTCTCGACAACTGCGAAGCCATGAGTCGCGCCCTCGAAGCCGCTCTAGACGCTAGCGATGTCATTCCCGACGCTTACGTGCTAGAAATTTCAAGTCCCGGTTTGTCCGATACCTTGACCAGCGATCGAGACTTCGTCGCCTTCAAAGGATTTTCCGTGACCGTCACGACCACCAAACCGTACAAAGGTCAAACCTCATGGAACGGCCAGCTCGTGAGTCGAGACGCAACCCACGTCAAGCTCAGTTGTAAAGGCCGGATCCTATCCGTTCCGCGAGAAGCGATCGCCTCAGTTCGTCTCGACTGACGCGGCGCTCCCCCCGTAGAACCCGTTCGCAAACATCCGTGCGTTAACGAAGGTTAACGTTCGATACCAAGCACCTTACCAACCTGGAGGAGATCGACTATGTCTATGGTTAGCTTGCCCGGACTGGCAGATATGATCGACAACATCAGTCAAGAGCGTAACCTGCCCAAACCCGCCGTTCAAGCCGCACTGCGAGAAGCCCTTCTCAAAGGCTACGAACGCTATCGCCGCACCCAACGCCTCGACGGAACGCAATTTGACGATACCTATTTCGACAACGTCGAAGTGGAACTCGACATCGAAGAAGAAGGCTTTCGCGTCTTAGCCACCAAAACCATCGTCGAAGAAGTCAGCGTTTCCGATCGCGAAATTTCCCTCAAAGAAGTCCGAGAAGTCGCCGCCGAAGCCCAACTCGGCGATACCGTCGTTCTCGACGTGACCCCCGAACGGGACGATTTCGGGCGCATGGCCGCCATTCAAACCAAACAAGTCCTCGCCCAAAAACTGCGAGACCAACAGCGAAAACTCATTCAAGAAGAATTTCAAGACCTCGAAGGCGAAATCTTACAAGCTCGGGTCTTGCGCTTCGAGCGTCAATCGGCCATCGTCGCCGTCAGCAGCGGTTTCGGCCGTCCCGAAGTCGAAGCCGAACTGTCCAAACGCGAACAACTTCCCAACGACAACTACCGCGCCAACGCGACGTTTAAAGTACTGCTCAAGCGAGTTTGCGAAGGCCCCCATCGCGGCCCCCAACTGCAAGTCTCTCGAGCGGACGCAGGACTCGTGGTGTACCTGTTCGAGAACGAAGTTCCCGAAATCGAAGACGAAGTCGTACGGATCGTTGCCGTGGCCAGAGAGGCCAATCCTCCCTCTCGTTATGTCGGACCGCGAACCAAAATCGCCGTCGATACCCTCGAGCGAGATGTCGATCCCGTTGGAGCTTGCATCGGCGCTCGGGGATCGCGCATTCAAGTCGTGGTCAACGAACTGCGCGGCGAGAAAATCGACGTGATTCGCTGGTCGCCCGATCCCGCGACGTACATCGCCAACGCCCTATCTCCGGCTCGCGTCGACGAAGTGCGCCTCGTCGATCCCGAAGCCCGACAAGCTCACGTCCTCGTTCCTGAAAACCAACTGAGCCTGGCGATCGGCAAAGAAGGACAAAACGTGCGCTTGGCGGCACGGTTGACAGGATGGAAAATCGATATTAAAGATACGGCCAAGTACCTACGCGACCTCGAAGCGTCTCGAGACACGACCCCGGAAGCCGACGAACCCTCCGAGCCTGAAGCCGTTGCGGTCGTCGACGCCCCCGAGGAAGACGAGAACGTTACGGAAGTCGCCGCACCGACTTCTAGTCCCGAAACTGAGGAAGAATATAAAGAAACACTGACGAACTCTCAAACATGAAACCCAACGTTCGGCGGTGTATAAGTTGTGGAAAAGTCGCCCCCAAAGATGCCTTTTGGCGGGTCGTCAGAGTCCATCCATCCCATCAGTTACAATTAGATCGAGGGATGGGGCGATCGGCGTATATTTGTCCCCGAGCCGATTGCCTAAAAACCGCCCAAAAAAAGAACCGACTCGGACGCACGCTCAGAGCCAGTGTACCCCCATCGGTTTACTCGACCCTTTGGCAGCGTCTGTCAGAAATACGGGAACGACGTCCGCCCAACACCGACGAATCACAAGACGAATCCACCATTCGCCAGGGACAAGCAAATGATGACATAAGAGGTTAGATTGGATGAACAACGGCAAAGTTAGACTGTACGATTTATCTCGGGAGTTAAACGTAGACAACAAACAGATACTGGCGTTTTGCGATCGACTCGACATTGCCTATAAAA
Source organism: Geitlerinema sp. CS-897 (assembly GCF_028368005.1). Taxonomy (NCBI): domain Bacteria; kingdom Bacillati; phylum Cyanobacteriota; class Cyanophyceae; order Geitlerinematales; family Geitlerinemataceae; genus Geitlerinema; species Geitlerinema sp. CS-897. The sequence goes on from NZ_JAQNCQ010000035.1 coordinate 36,385, forward strand.
GCCATAGTAGTACCATCACAGAGGCAGACGCCGATCGCATTCGCCAAGCGGCCCGAAATGCCGTTGTCACTGCGCCGCCCCCCCGTCAACCCAAATCCCCCCCCAAACCGAATCGCAAAAAGCAGCAAATCTTGAAAATCGAGCACAAACCGCGTAACGCCCAATCTGTCGAGTCGGACGACATCGAGCGACCGGCTGTTAGCGCCACTCCCTCCAACAAGGTAACGCCTGAATTGGTTGACAAACCCGTGCGACCTCAATCGCCTTCGTCCCCCAACGACGCCAACGCACCCGCCGCATCCGAGGCAGAGGTATCTGCGCCGCCCCAGCATCCGAGCCAACCGGCCGAAGATCTCGAAACGAGCGCTTCAGAGCCGTCTTCAGACACCCCTTCAGAGCTTTCAGCGCCGTCAGACAACGAGGCAGACGTACCGAAACTCATCGGTCCGCCGCCGCGGCCGCAGCCTCCCAAACCCAAGGTGGAAAAACCCACTCCCGCTCGCAACAGTGGGACAGAGTCCTCTCGGCCTCGCAAACGGATCGAGAAACCGCAACCCCCTCAAGACCAAGAAGCGGCGACGCCGCCGAAGCCCAAAGTGAAGCCGTCGAAACCGGCGGTCAAAAAAGAGGGCGAGGACGATACAGAACCCAAACGACCCGTTCCCAAACTCAAACGTCCGCCGGAACTGGTGCGGCTGAACGCTAAAGCCAACGCGGACGACAGCGAAGCGATCGACGAGGAAACCCAAGCTAAGGGCAAGGACGATAGCGTCAATGAGGAAGACGAGGTCGATACCCTGACCCTCAAGCGTCCGAAACCCCCTCGCAAAGCGAAAGCGAAAAAACGCCGCAGCGACGAGGAGGAAACAACAGAGTTTGTCGAAAAACCCAGTAAAGCTCCCAAATCGAAGCGTCGCAGCCGTCCCATTGACGACGACGACGACGATTTCGAGGCCGACCTGCACGACAGTAGCCAAGGCGCTGTCGAAGTCAGTCGCTCGATCGCCCGCCCGCCCAAACCGCCGAAAACCAAATCGGAAAGCCGGCCGACCCCCGGAGCGCGCAAACGACCGACGCCATCTCGCGGGGGCAGTGACAGTGGCTCGGGGCGCAGCCAGCGACGCGATCGCCGCGAACGGACGGTCAAGCCAGAACGTCCCTCGGAAGTCGAACTGACGAGCAGTTTGACGGTGCGAGAACTGGCCGACGTGCTGTGCGTTCCCGAAACGGAAATCGTCAAACGGCTTTTCATGCAAGGTCTGGCTGTCAACATCACTCAAACCCTAGACATTCCCACCGCTAGCATGGTGGCCGAAGAACTCGGCATCGACGTCAGCACCCCCGAAGCTCAATCGGAAGCTCGCAAAATCACTGAAATGCTCGATGCGGCGGATTTGGAAAACCTCCAATTACGTCCGCCGGTCGTCACGATTATGGGTCACGTCGACCACGGGAAAACGACCCTGCTCGACTCGATCCGCAAAACCAAGGTGGCTCAAGGGGAAGCCGGAGGCATTACCCAACACACCGGAGCGTATCACGTGGACGTGGAACGGGACGGTCAGATCCAACAGATCGTTTTCCTCGATACGCCGGGTCACGAAGCTTTTACAGCGATGCGGGCTCGAGGCGCTCGCGTGACGGACATTGCCATTCTGGTGGTGGCTGCCGACGACGGCGTGCAACCGCAAACCCTCGAAGCCATCAGCCATGCTAAAGCGGCAGGCGTCCCAATAGTGGTGGCCGTCAACAAGATCGACAAAGAAGAGGCTAACCCCGATCGCGTCAAACAAGAGCTGATGGAACACAATCTCGTTCCCGTCGAATGGGGCGGTGATTGTGAAATGGTGGAAGTGAGCGCCATTAGCGGCGACAACCTGGATACCTTGCTCGAAACGCTCTTGCTCGTAGCTGAAATTGAAGAACTTTCAGCCAACCCCGATCGCCCCGCGAAAGGAACGGTCATCGAAGCGCACTTGGATAAATCTCGCGGTCCGGTGGCGACGCTGCTGGTTCAAAACGGAACGCTGCGTGTCGGCGACGTTCTCGTGGCGGGTTCTGTCTTCGGTAAAGTTCGCGCTACGATCGACGATCGCGGCAATCGCGTCGAAGAAGCTAAACCGTCCTTCGCGGTAGAAGTGTTGGGGATGAGCGACGTTCCTGACGCCGGGGACGAATTCGAGGTCTTCACCAACGAAAAAGAAGCTCGGGCTGAAGCCGACCGACGCAACGAAGAGAAACGCCAGTCTCGTTTGCAGCAGACCATGGCCTCTCGCCGCGTTACCCTCAACAGCCTCTCGGCTCGCGCCAGCGAAGGGGAACTCAAGGAACTCAACTTGGTTCTCAAAGCCGACGTACAGGGATCGGTCGAAGCGATTCTCGGCGCGTTGAACCAACTCCCCCAAGACGAGGTTCAATTGCGGGTGTTGTTAGCAGCCCCCGGTGAAGTGACTGAAACGGACATCGACTTAGCAGCCGCCAGTAGCGCCGTCATTCTCGGATTTAACACCACCCTCGCCAGCGGCGCCCGTCAAGCTGCCGATCGCGAAGGGGTAGACGTTCGTGAGTACAGCGTGATTTACAAGCTGCTCGACGATATTGAAGGGGCGATGGAAGGTCTCCTCGAACCCGAACTCGTCGAGGAAGAACTCGGTCAGGCCGAAGTTCGCGCCATCTTCCCCTCCGGACGCGGTCAAGTGGCAGGATGCTACGTGCTATCCGGTCAAGTGGTTCGCAACAGCAAGGTTCGGGTTCTGCGCGGCGGAAACGTGGTTCACGAAGGCATTCTCGACTCCTTGCGCCGGATTCGCGACGACGTTAAGGAAGTCAACAGCGGTTACGAGTGCGGTATCCGACTCGATAACTTCAACAACTGGAGTGAAGGCGATGTTATCTACGCCTACCGCATGGCAACCAAGCGTCGAACGCTGTCGTCGTCTTCGTCGTCCCGCTAGCCGCTAAGGGACTGTCAACGATAAGAGGCGCGCTCGGTCGCGTCTCTTATTCGTTTGGCGTTTCCCGCCAGATTTGGCAGCAATCTCGAAGTCAGTGTTAGACTGAAAATTAACAGAGCGAAACAATTAGCGTTCCAAGTGAGGTGCAATATGGCGAGTTCTGCATCGGCCTATAACGGTTCTGCATCGACGACTCCCAACGGCGAACGCCAAACTCGGGTTTGGGAAAACCTGAAAACTGCGATCGCCGCCAGTTCTGGATTCCAACGCTGGAAACTCGAGCGGCAAGAACGCCGTTCCTTCGACCGACAAAATCTCGATCGCCAAGTTTGCGATTACCTGCGCGAAACTCTGGAAACTCTAGCGTACTAACCGATCCGGGATCGACTGACGGCGATGCACGGGTGGCGATCGACTGCGAACCCCTCGGTAGCGTTCCCCCGGCTTCGCCCGTTCCCCACGACACTCGATCTGAATATATCGCTCCGATCGGTCTCGCCCCGAAATTCGTCCGAGGGGTCGATCGCTACACTCGAATTCCCCGGACTTTAAGAACTTCTCAAGTTAACAGCACGAAATCAGTTGTTGGGCGATCGTACCTCGACCCCGACAGTCAACGGCGATCGAGGCAGCGATCGCACCCCACACAGCCTCTGCTAATACCGATCGCCTCTTACAGAGAATCACCTTTGACGTGTTGCACCTCAATAACCGTGTGGACGTTACCGCGTGGGGAAAAATCGGCTTTTAAACGAACTTCCAAGGGATCGCAAGCGGCCACGAAATCGTCGAGAATTTGATTGGCCGATTCCTCGTGAGAGATATAGCGATCGCGGTAGCTGTTGATATACAGTTTGATCGCCTTTAATTCCACCACGCGCTCGTCGGGAACGTAAGTAATCTCGATCGTGGCAAAATCGGGATATCCCGAAAACGGACACTTACAAGTGAACTCCGGTAGCGTTATTTGAATCTCGTAGCGGCGTCCGACGCGAGGATTGGGAAACGTAATGAGTTTGCCCTCTTGAATTTCCCGTTCGCCATATTTGACCTCGGTTGCCGTTTCAGCCGTCTCGTTCTCCGAAATACTGTTCGAGACTGAATGCAAATCGCTCATATATGCTTGACCTTCCCTTTAGTGAATCAGTGAATCTCAAAAATCGCATGGCTCGAACTCCGAAAAAGAGTTTCGATTTCCACCATTTTGGGGCATAGTTAAAAAACGAGGGGCTGGAACCGAAGAATCCAACCCATCAAGTGGGCAACGCGCACCGACTCAACCTATCTAGATTAGCAAGCTACCCATGCAACATCCAAACCCCTACGGTTCGGGCAGTCCCAACGGACAGAACCCCTCTGTGCCTTTAACGGTGTATCGCGAACTCGCTGCCGAACTTCAAGCCACCCAAGCGATGCTGGACTCCCTTCACCTACAAAACCAGCAACTGACGCGGGAAAATCAGTCTCTGAGCCAACACAACCAACAACTGCAATCTGAGGTGGCAAAAGTCGTCAACTCGACACTCCACATGAAAAAAGTAGCTGACGCTTTAAAATCTCAACCTCACCTCACGTCTCATGTCAATTCAGAACGGGTCTCTCCACCCCGTTCGCCTCGCACTCAGAGTAGCGATCGCCCGCGCGAAACCTTTGCTCGTCCAGCCGTCACGCGCCCGGACAAAAGCTCCGATTTGCCCCCCGTGTATCCCAACTCGCCTCACGTTCCACAGTCGATGGAAGACCCGTCTCTGTCAAGCTCGTTTTCAGACTCGGAGTTCGATCCGAGCGCGAACGTTTTTGGGGAAGATTTCTCCGATCGAGGAGGACTTTGGTTGTTAGCGGGAATTGCGGCGATCGTGGTGACGGCATTTGGAGCGGGTTATTGGCTCGTTCGTCCGCTGCTCGATCGCCAACCCTCGCAAATTCAACCGCAACAACTCCAACCCCCCTTTGACAGCGAACAGTGAACAGTCGTAGGGTGCGTGACTTGAAAAATCGGGTGTCGATCCTGAGAGCGATCTATCTGTCACGCACCGCCAACGTACACCGCCAACATACAAGGGTGCGTGACTTGAAAAATCGGGTGTCGATCCTGAGAGCGATCGCTCTGTCACGCACCGCCAACGTACACCGCTGACCAATGAAAAAAGTTGGATGTAGACTTTGACGTTGCCTTTTTGCGTCAAGCACCGACGCCATCTCATCATCTCTTTATCGAGAAACGTGCGATCGCGTCGGCGTAAAGCGAACTGGAATGTGGGTTTCGGCCTGAATTCGCGCGGCAATTTTCTCTAATACCTCGAACGGAACCTGTTTGAGAACGCGCACTTCGTAGGGGCGACTGGCCGCCTCAGAATGATTGCCTCGCGTTTCTAAGTGCGGCGTTACGGGTTTCGGACGAGTGGGCGTGTTCAGTTGAATGGCATCGGGTCGTAACAGATTCATCAAGCGTATGTATTCCGCCTGTTGTTCTTCGCTCCACTGCGACAGCAGCATAGTTTGGATTTCGAGAATCCCGGTGTAATCTTGACGGAGTTCCTGCAACCCCGCCCAGATACTCTGCCAGTTAATGCCAAACACCGGGCGATCGATGCGTTGGAGATCGGCCGGAAAAACAGCGTCGAATTTTGCTGCGACGCGATCGGCTTTCGACAGAGCCTGTCGAACTTCGAGATCGCCGAGTAACGTCGCGTTGGTTAACACGACAATGGATTTTCGCGTGAGCTGTTCGACCGCCACGATCGCCTCTTCTAAATTGAGTGCGAGCGTCGGTTCGCCGTTACCGCTAAACGTAATGACATCGACATCCCACGGCGCAAAGGCTTGTAAATCTTCCAGTACCTTTTCCGTCGGAACGAAAACTTGACGTTGGGCAGTTCGCACTTGGATTTCCCCAAGCTGACAGTAAGCGCAGTTGAAACTACAGGTAGACACCGGGCCGATAAGGTCGATACCCAGGGATTTACCATAACGCCAAGATGTAACAGGACCGTAAACAGAGATAAAATCGTCGGACATGGGTAACTTGTAGGGTAACGGCGAGTCTCGGGCAGCAGTAGACGAACGACAACGAGTTTAAAAGAGAGCTATTAGACGAAAATGTAGATATGGAAAAACTGAGGGTCGAAATAGGGTTTGCTGAAAAAGTTATCAAAAGCTGGGGGTGGAAAATGAACAAGAAGCCGTCTTGCTCAAGGTATAAATCTGAATTGACTTAACTCGTCCACTTTATAAGTTACAATAATATTTCTCGACAAAATTATGAA
>NZ_JAQNCQ010000036.1:0-16972 GCF_028368005.1 Geitlerinema sp. CS-897
CAATGTGCTTGCGATCTTCTGACAGCTTCCATCCCGAGATTTTGTACTCGACCGAACGGGTATTTCGCTTGAATCGAGGATAACCCCTCCTACCTTTAACCTTACTTTTACAGTTTTCGTAAAAACGAGTAATGGCTCTCAAGGTTCGCTCGACCGCCGTCTGGCAAGCATGAGAGTTCAGTTCTTCAACGAACTTAAACTCTTTCCTCAGTCGTGTGTTGTACCGAAATAACTCAGCCTTACCCACACCTCGATTATCCATCCAGTAACGCAAAACTTTATTGCGGACGAACTGAGTCGTCCGAATTGCCTCGTCGATGGCTTGGACTTGGTGAGGCTTGGGCTTAACTTTGTATTCGAGGACTAACACGACTTGATACCCATTAGCATAGTATCATTTTACCGCAGCTAGGCTGAAGCGGTCTCTGAGCGAAGCCGAAGAGCCGCAACATCTCTCACCCCGCCCTGGAAGGACGGGGCTTGTTGGCGTTCCGGTCAACGTGAGGTACGATCGCCTGCGCGAATTTGTTAAAGCCTTTAAAACCCCGATATCGCAAAGATACCAGGGTTTTCGCGTACAGCATTTTCGAGGCAATTCTCGACTAAACTCGTCGAAATTGCAGCCAGCGCAACTCAACCGGCGGATTCGTCAACGTGGGGAACAACTCTCGTCCGGTTGCCCAGTTGAGGAAGTTGTCCGACGGCGGCCAGGCTTCGCTGGGAAGATGTTGGGATTCGTAAGCCACCACCGATTCGTTGCCAATTAACTGAAGCGGTAACCATGCGATCGCCTCCTTCAACTCCTGTCGCGTCAACAGGTAACAGCCTAACGCCTCAGACAACTCGCGCACTTTAGCGTCCGGTTGGTAGTCCCCTTTGGCGAGGAACGCCGCCACCAACAACACGCCACCCGGTTGTAACACGGAGGAGGTTTGGCGGAAAAACTGCTCGACGCGATCGCTCCCCCGTAAATGGGGTAACACTTCCGAGGCGATCGCCAACCGATACGTCGCCGATAACGCCGCGCGATCGAGAACGTCGTTCGCCAACACCTTCACCGCCAATCCCCGCGAGTGCGCTAACTCCGTCAGTTGTTTTCCAACTTGCGGGTTCGATGTAATGGCCTCGACGGGATGACCGCGTTTGGCCAGCGGTAAGCTGTTACGACCGATTCCCGCGCCGATATCCAACACCGGAACCTGTAACGCGTCTCCTAATTCTGCGGCGATCGCCATCGCCATCGCGTCGGGATAGCGACCGAATCGCGAAGATTTTGCCTCGGAAAACGAGGGTTGCGCTTCCGTGGGGTCTGCATTGACGACGATGCTAAAGGCAATGCCTCCGGTTAACCCCAACGCCGGACGCGCCAGTTGGTAGGTCAGGGTCAAATACGCATGGGGCGAGCGATCGAACCCTTCGGCGAGTTTCTTTGACAGTTGCCGTTCTAAGGCTTGCATTTCCGTTTGAGTCGGTTTTTGTCCCAAAACCTTTAACAAGCCCCGAACCAGTTTGACATATTGTTCGAGCATCGTCGGCATACAGGGAAGCTGAAACTCTCCTCGAACGGCGATCGTCGATTGCAGTTTTTCTTTAATGGCTAGATTTGGCGTGTTTGGAGTTTCAGGCATTGGTTGAGGTGTCGCATCGAGAAATAACGAATTTTGAATCGCGTTCATCTGCTTGTCTTCTGTGGCTTTTTCGTCTACCACACCATACAGAGGACAACGGTTTTCAACCGGGACGAACGACGCCTATCTCAAAAGAGCGATCGCCAAAAACCCTACCCAATTCTGGTATTTGCGAGATACACCAGATCCCCAGAATTTCCAAAATTCCGGGGATCTCACCGCACCACGCGATCGAATGCAGTATTGACAAAAATCGATTTATATGATGTAAGCCCGGCATCTCGAAGATACCGGGTTTCTGAAGCGATGGTCGATCCTAGACCCGACTCGTTACCGACGGTTCCGCTTGTGCTGAAAACGACGGACTTTGCATCGCACCATAAAGGCGATTCAGTGCGTTGACGTAAGCGTGCGCCGAAGCGACGATAACGTCCGTGTTGGCCGCATGGCCGGAGAATACGCGACCTTCGTGGCGCAACCGTACCGTCACTTCACCGAGAGCGTCGATTCCCGCCGTCACGGACTGCACCGTATACTCAATGAGTTCGCTGGGTAAGTCGATAATTTGATGGATGGCTTTGTACACCGCATCGACCGGCCCCGTTCCCAAGGCAACTTCAGTACGTTCTTCACCGTCGGGGGTGCGAAGCGTCACTGTCGCCGTCGGACGCAGGCGATCGCCGCAGGAGACCTGTGCCAACTCCAACTTATAAAGTTCCGGCGGTTGTTGGATTTGGTCGTTGACGATCGACTCTAAATCCCAATCGGTAATTTCTTTCTTGCGATCGGCAAACTTTTTAAAGTTGAGAAAGGCTTTATTCAACTCGTTTTCCGACAGTTCGAAACCCAACTCTTTCAAGCGAGTTTTGAAAGCGTTGCGACCGGAATGTTTGCCCAAAACGATTTGGTTTTCGTTCACCCCGATGGACTGGGCGTCCATAATCTCGTAGGTGAGTTTATTTTTGAGAACGCCGTCTTGATGAATTCCCGACTCGTGCGCGAAAGCATTCGCCCCGACGATCGCTTTATTCGGTTGAACGAACATCCCCGTGAGGTTCGATACCAACCGAGAGGTTTTATAAATTTCGCGGGTGTTGATGTTCGTAAGCGGTTCTTCCGACTCCGCCGGACGCCCCAAGAAGGGGTTGAAGTACTGTCGCCGCACGTGCAACGCCATCACCAACTCTTCTAAGGCAGCGTTCCCCGCCCGTTCGCCGATACCGTTGATGGTACATTCGAGCTGGCGAGCGCCGTTTTTCACCGCTTCGAGGAAGTTGGCCACGGCCAATCCCAGATCGTTGTGACCGTGGACGGAGATAATCGCCTTGTCGATATTGCGAACGTTTTCTTCGATACCGCCAATCAACGCCCCGAACTCGCTAGGCGTGGTATAGCCGACAGTATCGGGGATGTTAACGGTGGTCGCCCCGGCGTCGATAACCGCTTCGAGGACGCGATACAGGAATTCGGGATCGCTGCGTCCGGCATCTTCGGGGGAAAACTCCACGTCGTCGGTAAAGGTTTTAGCATAAGCGACCATTTCCGGGGCGATCGCCAATACCTCGTCTCTACTTTTGCGGAGTTTGTATTCCAGATGAATGTCCGACGTGGCGATAAAGGTGTGAATGCGCTTGTGGGCGGCGGGTTCTAGGGCTTCTCCGGCGGCTTTGATGTCGGCACCGGTAGCGCGGGCTAAGCCGCAAATGGTGGGGCCGTCGGGAGTTCCGACTTGTTCGGCGATGGTTTGTACCGCCTCGAAGTCGCCGGGACTGGCGAAGGGAAATCCAGCTTCGATGACATCGACACCGAGACGCGCCAGTTGTCGGGCGATGGTGAGTTTTTCGTCTTTATTGAGGGTCGCGCCGGGGGATTGTTCGCCGTCGCGCAAGGTGGTATCGAAAATGATAATGCGATCGAGTGGGTCGCTCATGGGTGTGCCTCCTGTAAGGAAAATCAATAGTCAAACTTTGGAAGGCTAACGTTCGAGGTCGGAGAAAACGGAACGTGGCGATCGCCTCTCGGTCGATCGGTTCTGTTCTCCTCTCTTGCTAGGGAATCGAGTTTAGTAATCGGTTTTCTCGATTTTCTCGCGAATGTCGTTGAGGTCGATGTAGCGATCGGTGGCGTTTCGCAGTTCCCGAGCGATCATGCCTTCAGTCGAAACGACGGTAATATGGGTGTTTTTCGATCGCAGCAGTTCGATCGCACGCTCGAAATCCCCATCTCCACTAAATAACACCACGCGATTGTACTGATCGACGGTGTTAAACATATCTATAACAATTTCAATGTCTAGATTCGCTTTTTGGGAGTAGCGACCGGAGTTGTCGTCGTAATATTCTTTAAGAATTTTAGTGCGGACGGTATAGCCGAGGCTGATGAGGGCATCGCGAAAGCCCCGTTGGTCTTGAGGATCTTTAAGTCCGGTATACCAAAACGCGTTAACGAGGGTGGTGCTGGCGTGTTCGTGTTTGAAATAGTCGAGAACCCGGCGCGGGTCGAAAAACCATCCATTTTTTTGTTGGGCGTAGAACATATTGTTCCCGTCCACAAAGATAGAGAGACGATCGGTGTCATAAATCATGAAAATGTATACCTGGTTTATGCGTAGTTTAGACGTAAAATTTACGGTAGGATGCGTAACTTAAAATCGTGCTGACCGATAAATCGTCACGATCCGATGCTACATACAAGAGTTACTGTCCTCGTCGATCGTTGCAAACGAAGACGAACGCTTTCGGTCGCCCGCATTTGAAGCTCGCGACCTGCTCGATCGCATAGCTTAACATTTTGATAAATATAATACGACGGGAGGCTCGGCATCAACTGAAATACAACTGCCGCGAGATTCGCATCGCTCTCGTGTCTGCTGCGCTCTCGGGCTTGGGTCGGGGGGTGGCTCGTTTACACCATGTTGGTTTCGATCGCCCAGCGAGCCAGTTCGGTACGGTTGTGTAGTCCCGTTTTTCCGAGCATATTGGAAACGTGACTTTCGATAGTGCGCTGGCTGACGTTCATTTCTAACGCGATTTCGCGGTTAGCCATCCCTCGGGCCACCCACTGCACCACTTTCAACTCTGTCGGAGTCAGTTCTACGCCAGCGCGGACTTTTAACGGCGGTGCGTTATCGCTTCCAGCCAGTTTGCGAGCCAGCAGTCGCGAAGCTTGGTTGAGAGCGGCTTCGACTTGGGCGACCAACTCGTCTGGCTCGAAGGGTTTGACCATGTAAACGTCAGCCCCCGTGTTCAATCCCTTGACGCGATCTTGACTTTGTCCTTTCGCCGACAAGAAAATCACGGGAATCCAGTTCGTGCGGGGGTCTTCGCGCACGTGTTCGACGAAAGTGTAGCCGTCCATTTCCGGCATCATCACGTCGCAGATAATTAAATCGGGAAGCTTTTCTTCAAGAAGTTCGAGGGCTTCGCGTCCGTTTTCAGCGGCGATGACTTCATATCCCCGAAATTCGAGAAAATCCTTGACCAATAAAATTAAATTTGGGTCGTCATCAATCAGAAGTAATCGTTTGTTGCTGCTGGTCTTCATAGTGAGCGATCGCTGTTCGGGAAAATTATAGAGATATCAGTATTTTTGACGGCATAGCTTGGCGAAGACTGGATTGAGAACTGTTCGGGCTAAAACCCCTGCCGTTCTTCACTTCGACTCCGCTCGACCGATTTCCATGATAACCCAGCTTGGTGGCCGTGTCGCCCGTTAACGCGTGGTGGTTTGACTCGGATCGTCCGTATTTTTTACAAGAGGGGAGGCGTCGGCGGACATTGGTGCGATCGCCCCAGGTAACGGACGTTCTAAAAAGGCGTATTCTTCGACGATGCGATCGCCGATCAGATGTTCTTGAATAATCCGTTCGATAACTGGCGGCGTCGCGCCGCGATACCAAACCCCATCGGGATAGACGACGAGAACCGGCCCTTGAGTACAAACACGCAAACAGTTCGCCTTCGTCCGGAAAATACAGGTCGGTCGATCGTCGGTGGCGCGATCGAGCTTCAGTTCTTTCAGGCGTCGTTTGAGGTAATCCCAGGCTTCGATCCCTTCTGCTTTCGAGCAGCATTTGGGTTTCGTTTGGTCGGCGCACAGCAAAACGTGGCGTTCGATCGCTCGCAAGCCGAGACTGTCAATACAGGCGGCCAGAGATGCCGTACAGCCTTCGTTCTCGTCGGGGTTGGCAGAAGGCTCGGCGGGTATCGTTTGATTTTCAACCGTCGGGTCGGACATTTGCAGTTCGATCGCACTCAAAGGCAGTTTTTCTCATTTTAGTTCGGAAACCCGTACTACCCAACGAGTTGCCTCGGGCAAATTCGCTCCGCTAAATTAGCACTCAGAAGTTGAGAGTGCTAATCCACCCGATGCGAACTCCTCGACTTCCGGCACGATACCCGCGTTTCCGAAGTTTCGGAGAGGGGAATCGTCGCCGCCGCAGCTTAAAGTTTGTGCGATCGGACTGCGAGCCGCAATCCCCGCAGCACTTCAGTTCGATCGCCGACAAACCCAGCTCGATCGATTTCTCGAAAAGTGTAACGTATCTGTAAAATTTGGAGAATTCCCTATGGCAGCCGTATCTCTGAGTGTTTCCACCGTCAAACCGCTAGCCGATCGCGTTTTTGTAAAGGTGAGTGCCTCGGAGGAGAAAACCGCCGGCGGCATCCTTCTGCCGGACACCGCTAAAGAAAAACCCCAAGTCGGTGAAGTCGTGCAGGTGGGCCCTGGCAAACGCAACGACGACGGATCTCGTCAAGCAATGGACGTCAACGTCGGCGATAAAGTCCTCTACTCCAAATACGCTGGCACGGACATCAAACTCGGTAGCGACGAGTTCGTTTTGCTGTCTGAAAAAGACATTCTGGCGATCGTTCAGTAAACCGTCGCCCTCACTAATTACTCCCCTCAACTATCGACACACACAGCGAGATTAACGAAGTAGGAAACTATGGCCAAACGGATCGTTTATAACGAAAACGCACGTCGCGCCCTGGAAAAAGGCATGGATATCCTCGCCGAATCCGTTGCCGTCACCCTCGGTCCGAAAGGTCGCAACGTCGTCCTTGAGAAAAAATTCGGTGCGCCCCAAATCGTCAACGACGGGATCACCATCGCTAAAGAAATCGAACTCGAAGACAACATCGAAAACACCGGTGTTTCTTTGATTCGTCAAGCTGCCTCCAAAACCAACGACGCCGCTGGAGACGGAACCACCACCGCGACGGTTCTGGCTCACGCCATGGTCAAAGAAGGTCTGCGGAACGTGGCGGCTGGCGCCAACCCCATCGCCATCAAACGGGGAATCGATCGCGCTACCGCTTACCTGGTGGACAAAATCGCCGAACACGCTCGTCCCGTCGAAGACTCCACCGCCATCTCCCAAGTCGGTACCATCTCGGCCGGTAACGACGAAGAAGTCGGCCGCATGATTGCCGAAGCGATGGATAAGGTGGGCAAAGAAGGGGTCATCTCCCTCGAAGAAGGGAAATCCATGACCACCGAACTGGAAATCACCGAAGGGATGCGCTTCGACAAGGGTTACATTTCGCCCTACTTCGCCACCGACACCGAGCGCATGGAAGCGATTCTCGACGAGCCTTTCATCCTGCTGACGGACAAAAAAATCAGCCTGGTGCAAGATCTCGTTCCCGTCCTCGAACAAGTGGCGCGGTCTGGCAAACCCTTACTGATTATCTCCGAAGATATCGAGAAAGAAGCCCTGGCGACCCTGGTGGTCAACCGCCTGCGCGGAGTGCTGAACGTGGCGGCAGTGAAAGCCCCCGGATTCGGCGATCGCCGTAAAGCCATGCTCGAAGATATCGCCGTTCTGACCGGCGGTCAAGTCATCACCGAAGATGCGGGTCTGAAGCTGGAAAACGCCAAAATCGATATGCTCGGCACCGCTCGCCGCATCACCATCACCAAAGACACCACCACCATCGTCGCCGAAGGCAACGAAGCCGGTGTTAAAGCTCGCTGCGAGCAAATCCGCCGTCAAATGGAAGAAAGCGATTCTTCCTATGACAAGGAAAAACTGCAAGAGCGTCTGGCGAAACTGTCCGGTGGCGTGGCCGTGGTGAAAGTCGGTGCGGCGACCGAAACCGAAATGAAGGATCGCAAGCTGCGCCTGGAAGATGCCATCAACGCGACCAAAGCTGCCGTCGAAGAAGGGATCGTTCCCGGTGGCGGTACGACTCTGGCTCACCTGGCGCCGCAAGTCGAAGAGTGGGCGACTAGCAACCTGGCTAACGAAGAGTTGACCGGTGCGCTCATCGTGGCTCGCGCGTTGACTTCTCCGCTGAAACGGATCGCTGAAAACGCCGGACAAAACGGCGCGGTGATTGCCGAGCGCGTGAAGGAAAAAGACTTCAACGTCGGTTACAACGCGGCGAACGGTGAGTTTGTCGATATGTTTGATGCGGGTATCGTCGATCCGGCGAAAGTGACCCGTTCGGCAACCCAAAACGCGGCTTCGATCGCGGGTATGGTGTTGACGACCGAGTGCATCGTGGTTGACAAACCCGAACCTAAAGAAGGTGCTGGCGCTGGCGCCGGTGCTGGTATGGGTGGCGACTTCGATTACTAAAATCGCCTCTGGGGTGGGGACTTCTCACCCCAAATTGAATTTTTGAAAACCCCTCAGACAATGTTTTCCTGGGGGGTTTCGCTCGTAAATGTTGGCTGTACTGCGCCGATAAGCTAGGTTTCAAGCTGAGAGGGTGACAAGGTAGACGGAAGCCAGACGAGACAATTGCTTGAAAGAATCTAGCCAGCCCAACTGATTCGTGAATTCTTGTAATCTGAAAGTACTGTAGCACGGCCATCCCAACTACAGAGGGCGTTCACAACTCAAATGATTCTGCTATAGAGGAGTTTCAAATCAAAAAAGAGGGTGGCGTTTGCGGCCACCCCAACGAAAAAATGCTACCGACATTCTACCAAGATTTTCTGCGCATCCATCTCAATGAGAAGCCAATTGAGATCGCCTATTGGTTAGCCACTTGCTACGGCTAGCGTCTTCAAAATTCTCCCTTAGAATCTTATTTTGGCTGCGCTGAAAAGACCTCCCGAACTTTTCCTCGTCAGGGTGTCTTTTCCCTCGGATTGTCCGGTTATGCTTGGACTCAAGCCTTACGGATCTGGAGAGATTTGATGTGGAAACTCATGACTTTGAAGCCTCACAAATCTCTCCATTTCCAACGAGGGCTAGAGGCTCTATTCTTTGTCAGTCAAGAATTCTAGCTCTGTTGTTATCCTCTCAGGTCTCGATTTTGTTAAGATAAAGCCAGTCTTTGCCCTCTCAACTAAAAACCCTGGACACGAACCCTATGAATCCCGAGACGTTAATGCAATCGCTCCAAACTGGTTTTCGCGTGACGATCGGTGCGGCCAGTTCCGCCATCGAGAGTTTGCAAGATCCCCAGAAGCGAGAGGAGAACCTGCAAACGTTCCAACAGCAGGATTGGAACGCGGTTGTAGAAAAGTTAGCCGCCAAAGGTGAAGTGACCGAACAGGAGGCTCGCAATTTCGTCGATAGCCTGATGGGTCAGACCTCTGGGGGAACGACGACAGCCTCGACTTCGACGAGTGCGAACGCACCAACGACCGCCGCTCCGACGGGAACAGAAGCGGAGTTACAAAATTTGACCGCTCAAGTGGCGACACTGCGTCGCGAACTCGAACGACTTCGGGAACAGGATGCCCGATCGTAGTCGTTCGGTTTTATCGGACTCCTGCGAAATCGCTACGATCGGCTTGACATGGGAAGTAGAGACGTTGTCCGATAACGTCTCTACTGCTTGTTTTTTGGAGGTGGCGATCGCGAAGCGGGAAAAAAATAACAGACGGTAACATTCGTTACTTCACATTGCCCGCTTCCTTGATTTAATAATTTGGCAAGAGTTAAGCTGGGCGCACTTGTTAACAGACTGCTCGACAGACAAGCTATCCGATCGAGTAATTAGTCGTTTTCCCAGGTTTCGGGGCCGACCAGGTCGCCGATGCGATCGCGTAACAAAAAGTCGTGGTTTTCGAGTTCAGTTTCGACCGAAGACCATTCGCGAGCGGGAATATGTCGGCAGAGGGTATAGATCGGTTGTTGTCTGCTAACTGCGCCTTGCTGGACGAGCTGTGAGGCTTCGTCTTTAATTATAGCGATAGTATATCGAGCAGTTGTTGTAAAAGTCATAACGATCCCTCGTTTTCTTAGCTGGCTGGCATCAGGAACAGGTGAGATAGGATAGCCGATCTCGAACTCGTGACTAAGGGGCAATTCGTGATTTTTTAATCGGCTAGAACCAGATAAGCAACAAGCCTTACACCCTGTATTTGAGTAAAGCTTGGGTAAAGTGCTTGTAACTCATGATACTGAAATTATTTGGTTTTTTGTCCTTGTCACTTCCCAATTATACTCAAGTTTAATGAAGTTTCGTAAACTTCGCTACCGTTGAGGGGCTGAAACTGCGAGTTTCGGCGGTTTGCCGATCGCACGCCCCTTTTTTTGTTAACAGACGATCGCACGAGCCAAACTTCCGAGCGACGGGCTTTTCTCCTAAGCTAAAGGCTTGAGAGCAGACCACTGTAAGGGAGTTTTTCCAAACAAGGCTTCGAGGGCGATCGCTTGAGCTTCAGGCATTTGCCCGAACGAAAACCCCACTGGAAGTGAGAGCGGCAGATTTTGACTAAGCTGCTCCTGAGTATAAGGACTACCATAGATCGAAATCCCCACGAGATCGCCAGTTTTTAATAATTTATTAAGCCAAGTGTCGGCGAGTTCGGCGATCGCTCGACTGCTGCCAAAGGGATTACCTCGGACGAAAACCTGTACGATTGTCGGTCGTCTCGTTCCCATTTCGGGAGGTTGGCAGTTGCCACCGAGATCGACTAAATAAGGTGCAAATCCTTGTTGTTTGGGAAGTGCGATGGCAGGAGTTTGGTGTCCGAGAAAGGAACACCGCAACCAATCGTCTACGATAACGACATTGTATCCCGAGGACACTGTAGATAGGCGCTGTCCTTGACGGCGACCCGATTCTCGCAAGATCGATCGGGTGAGATCGAGCGTGTCTGGAGTGGCGATGCGATCGAGATCTTGCTGGGGCGACGTTGGCGAAAGGGGCTGAGAACAGACCTTCATTTTCGCCTGCCAAATGCGATCGAGGGATTGACAAAGGCGATCGCGAGAAATGCGTCCCGATTCGATCGCCTCGCAAACCGCCTGAATTCCCCCTTCAGGATCGCTAGGCATCAAGACGATATCAGCTCCCGCCTCGATCGCCAAAATCGGAGCTTCGTTCGCATCGTAACGTTTGGCGATCGCACCCATCACCAAAGCGTCCGTCACCACCAACCCTTCAAAACCCAGCTTTCGGCGTAACTGTTCCGTTAAAATCCGTTCCGACATCGTGACCGGTTCGTCTGCGTCCCACGCCGGAACTCGCAAATGGGCAGTCATCACAGCATCGACACCGGCGGCGACGACTGCTTTAAACGGCGGGAGTTCTACCGCTGACAGGCGATCGATATCGTGAGGAATCGTGGGAAGATGATAATGAGAATCGACGCTCGTATCGCCGTGACCCGGAAAATGCTTGGCCGTCGCCAACACTGAAAATCGCTGCGTTCCCCGTAAAAACGCCGTCGCCAACGCCGATACGACCTCTGGCGTTTCGCCAAACGATCGCACGTTAATCACCGGATTGTCGGAATTGTTGTTAACATCTACCACTGGGGCGAGAATCCAGTTTAACCCCGTCGCAACCGCTTCTCGAGCCGTCATCGCCCCCATCAGTTCGGCATATTCGATCGCTTTATCCCAATCCCGACGGGCAATTTCCGATAATGCCATCGGCGGCGGAAACCAAGTCGCCCCGGAAAATCGCTGTCCCACCCCTTCTTCGATATCCGCACACAGCAACAGGGGAATATCTGCCCACTCCTGTAGCTGCTGGGTTTTCAACCGTAACTCCGCCGCACTTCCGTCGATGAGTAACACCCCGCCGAGTCCGAGTTCGCCAATCCACCGCTGTAGGGTTTGACGTTGGGGTTCCCACGCCGGATAGCGAATTTGCGAATCGAATAAATGTCCCGATGCCCGAACCACAAACATCTGGGCGACTTGCTGTTGGAGGGGGAGAGTGTGGAACGGCGTTAAAGCAGTCATAGAACGTTCGGGGAATCGGTTGAGTCAATTGAAATTAATTGTATAGCAGCATCATTTAAATTGTGTGCCGACTCTATAAATAAAAAACTGGAGATTTAAGTCGTAAAGTTTTACTGCTTTGCAAGATCGACAATAAGACAAATTAAGCCTTCGATCTGAAACTTAAAATGCGATCGCAATGGTTTTAAGGCGCGATCGTGCTAAACAAGATGCGATCTCGCTTAAGTGAATTTTAGGTTTTGAACGTTCTTTTGAGTATGACATCAATGTGTGTCAAAACAAAATAAATATTTTCGATCGATCTAAATTCAATTTAAAAACGATATTTTATATAAAATTTAAATTCACATAAATCGATATTATTAATAATTCAAAAATAAATTCATATTCATGCTTTTGAATAAAAAAAATACGATCGCTTAAAATAAAAAAATGATTTCGATCGATACAAACATTTAGTCATTTTGAGATCGAAAAAAATCGTGATTTTTTTGAAATTTGAATTTGTGCGATCGCACGCGTTTATACAAAAACACGAATTTTAAGTAAATTTAATAGAATAAAAAGCTAATTCAAATATTTTTATTAAAATATTAAACAAAACGAATTTACTTTTTGAAAATATATTTTATTTTGCAGTTTATATTTCTTGACGATCGGACAAATATTTGCTTTTTGCGACTTAACAAAACGAGCAAACTGTCATATTATTACAAACTTAAATCGACGAAACTCCTAATTTTTTATTGTTTATATCCCAAAACCAAAAAATCAAGTGAGTCGCGATCGATCCATATTAAAATATGTTAAAATTCGATACTAACGTGCCATTTTTTTGCCTAGCAGATCGGGACTGAAGGATAACCAATCGATCGTTGCAGCTCTCGATCTCCAAAATATACAGACCGACTAATCATGAGCCATCTTTCACAGCGATATAACCTCAAAATTGAAATTCGCGAATTTTTAAAACTTGCCGTTCCCCTCGCCAGCGCCCAAGTTGCTCAATCCGCAACAGGATTTGCCGACACCATTATGATGGGAAGAATGGGGCCAGAAATTTTAGCGGCTGGTGGACTCGCTTCAATCATTTTTATTTCGATTATGACCATGGCTAGTGGTGTCGTCATGGGAATCAGTCCGCTGGTTGCTGAAGCCTTTGGAGCGGGACAGAAAAAACGTATCGAACAAGTGGCTCGTCAAGGATTATGGTTGGGATTGTTAGTCGCGATACCGCTAACGATCGCCACTGGAAATCTCGAAACCATTCTCGCTCGTAGCGGACAAACGGAAACCACCGTAAAACTCGTTCGGACGTATCTCGATATCATATCGTGGGGCTTATTTCCTGCCATCGGATTTGCGGCGTTGCGAGCGATAGTGGCTGCTCTGTCTCAAGCTCGTCCTGTTATGGTAATTATGGTTTTGGGAACGGCATTAAACGTGACTGGAAACTATATTTTAGGATTTGGGAAGTTGGGGTTTCCGAGATTAGAGTTAGCTGGCTTAGCGTTGTCGAGTACCTTAGCATTATGGGGAATGTTTTTAGCCCTAGCGATCTACGTTTTTGTACATCCAAAATTGAAATGTTATCGCATTTTTCAAAAGCTTCACCACATCAAAATACAAGTCTTAAAAGAGGTGGCATGGGTGGGCATACCTATTGGTTTATTTTCGGGATTAGAAGCTGGTTTCTTTTTAGTCATGATGTTTTGGATGGGAACATTAGGCACGGATGCCTTAGCCGCACATCAGGTTGTCTTTCAAACATTAACGATCGTATTCATGGTGCCGTTAGGAATTTCTTATGCGACGACTGTACGAGTCGGACAATGGTTAGGACAACGCGATCGCACGGGAATTCAACAAGCTGCATGGGTGAGCGTGAGTATCACTGCTCTATTTATGCTTGGGGTGTCGATCGCGTTTTTACTCTTTCCCCAACAAATTATTGGCATTTATTTAGACGTACAGAATCCCGAGAATGCAGTAGTGTTCGAGATAGCTTTACCACTTCTAACGATCGCCGCGATCGCTCAAGTTTTAGATGGCGTCCAAAAGGCAGTCTATGGATCGCTTCAAGGACTTCAAGACACGCAAATTCCCATGCTGACGAACGTACTCGGATATTGGGGTGTGGGTTTATCGGTCGGTTACGGACTGGCGTTTTATTTCAAGTTAGGAAGTATTGGACTGTGGCTCGGACAAGCCGTTGCCGTAACTGTCGTGGCGGGGTTGTTTATCTGGCGCTTCCAGAAATTGCTGTCGAATCTAATGTTTCATCACTTAAACGATCGAGACGGACGCATATCGAAACTTTAAATCGATCTGCCGATTCGTGTTTGAATCGGCAGTTTTGGCAGTTTTGTGGTTCGCTCCCATCGATCGGACAGCGCTCTAGATTAAGAAGAGATTTAAGAAAGATTATCTAAAATTTAAAAATTAGATGTTTGACTGTTAATTTACAGTTCGAGGTATTAGAGTAAAGACGTGTTTGTTTATTGCACGAAGGCAAGCTACAATGTCATCCGCTAAAACCTTTGAAAAAGCTGTCAAAAAAGCTGCGAAAAGTATCCTAGTCGATAAGGGAATCGATGTTAGCAATCGACGGGGAAGCAAAGAATTAAATTTTATCGTGCGGAAAATTGCTAGCGTCTCTTCGGGAAACTTACAAGATGCCGAGCAAAAGGGACAAAAGTTAGGTGAAAAAATCTCCGAATTGTCCCAACAGCGAGGCAAAAGAAATCTCGATCGTGGCGTAATCCGACAAATCGCTCTTGAAGGCGAATTTTTCCCAGTTACGAAATCCGATCGAAATGCAGCCTCGCCAACAACAGCGACATCAGAACCTGTCGCTACTTCTGCGACAGAAGCCACTACCCCCACAGAACCGGAAGCGGACATCTCCGTCGCTGAAGAAACCGTTCCCGTAACCGAACCCCCCAGCGAAGCAGAACCCGAACCCGCTGAGGAAGCCACTACTACCACAGAACCGGAAGCGGACATCTCTGTCGCTGAAGAAACCGTTCCCGTAACCGAACCCCCCAGCGAAGTGGAACCCGAACCCGCTGAGGAAGCCACCGCCACCACAGAACCGGAATCGGAAATCTCCGTCGCTGAAGAAACAGTTTCCCTAACCGAACCCCCCAGCGAAGTGGAACCCGAACCCGCTGAGGAAGAGAGCGAGGTACGATCGCCAGAAGGCGAACCGTCTAATTCCGAAGACTCCGAATCCGAAGCAGAGTTAGAACAAAATACTCCATGACGAACATTCCCACTCCGCGCCTTCTCCTGTCCACCTTGCTACCCTATCTTAAAACCGCTGGGGCTTACGCTCGCGAGATTCAATCTCGGATCGGCGTCCGTCCACAGAAAGACTACCCGGAAAACGCCTTTGCAGCGGCGTTAAGCGATGCGGACTTGTCGGTTCAAAACTTCGTAGAAGTGGCACTGTTGGCGCATTTCCCGCAGGTGCGCTTTTTCGGCGAAGAACACGAACAGTCCGCCAATACCAAGTATTTTCGGGCGATCGATCTCGGGGAGGCGGGAGATTATCTCGTCACCCTCGATCCTATCGACGGAACCCGGTTTTATCTCGACGGACACCCTAACTATCAGGTGATTCTCTGCGTCCTCGATCGCGACGAATTTCAGGGGGTTCTGACCTTGTCTCCCAGCGAAAACGCCTATTACTA
This sequence comes from Geitlerinema sp. CS-897, assembly GCF_028368005.1. Lineage (NCBI taxonomy): Bacteria > Bacillati > Cyanobacteriota > Cyanophyceae > Geitlerinematales > Geitlerinemataceae > Geitlerinema > Geitlerinema sp. CS-897. The sequence continues at coordinate 15,486 of NZ_JAQNCQ010000036.1, forward strand.
CGCCTTGCGGGGTGAAGGGGCGTTTCGAGGAACTCTAGACGACGCATTCGAGGCGGCGCAGCAGTTCCACATCGAACCCAAACACCCCACAGTGTATTTGGGACTGGGATTAACCCCCATCGCACAGGCGTTAAAAGACCGCTATACCGTGGTCGATTTGGCGGTGGCTTACTCCCCAGACGTAGCGGTTCCCAATTTCAACAAAATGTTGGCGAACGAGTTGACGGGGGCGATTCTCGATTCCGGTAAGTTCATCGACGGCGCAGCCTTAGCGTTCGTGGCGCAGGAAGCCGGATGTATCGTCACCACTTTCGACGGTTCGCCGCCACCACCGTTACACGAATGCGACAACTACGAACGTCCCGGCCTTCTCGTGGCTGCTTCGGAAACGGTTCACCAAGATCTTCTCGAGGCGGTGCGTTCGCGATAGCGGTGCGTCGCACTTTCGCGATAGCGGTGCGTCGCACTTTCGATAAATCCCCCTGAAACCTCCCCCAAATCCTCCATTGGCGGAGGTTTAGCTTGTTCTGTGGAGGGAGCGATCGCCCTCACGATCGCCCGAGCCGCGTTATTAATAAATAAAAGACAGTTGGCGCAGTTGTCAGCGACGAACAACAGACGCCGCTGTTTTTGACTATCACTGGAATGAGGTTTACCAAAAAAGGGGGATTTGCGGTGAACGCTGCCGAACAAGCCAAAGACTTCCAAATTGCCAGTAAAATCGCGGCTGTGGTGAACGTGTTCAAAGGCGAGTTTCCCGATTTGCGATCGGATCTCAAACCTTGGACGAACGATCCCGAAACGCGAGAAATGCTCGATCCCGACTCGATCGACATGAGCTTTCACTTTCCCGGCTACAGTTTTCGGTGTCATAGCCGTAGCATTCTCATTCAAATTCGCTTTCATACCGTCGAATCCGAACCTCGCGCCATCGGTGTCGAAGTGGCCGGATTCAGCGGACTCGGCCGCCAATGGGTGTTTTCAACCATCGAAAACTGGCAGTTCGTCGGAAAAAAAGAACCCGTTCCCGACGTGCAAGAAAAACTCAAACATTGCTGTCGTCAAACCTTGGAAATCTTCAACCGTCCGAACGAATCTCTGGCGAGTTGATGACCCGTGAATTAACGATAGTCCTCGAACCTATCCCCTTTCGCGATGTCGATAGGGGATATCTCGATGTTTTTTTGGCTGGACTTACGCACTTAAGCGTTACCCACGCTAAATGTAGAGGCTGGTGGGCATTGCCCACCCTACAAATAGAGTGAATGCGGTTGTTCTATTGGGAGTTATGCTGTTGTTGAACAAAATTAGCCCGCATTCAACCACATAGGAACAGGTGGGGGTTAGGGCGACGAATTGCCAACGAACCTATGTTAGAATTGCCCTATCCTGAGCGGTACGGCAAAGGGCGGAACGAGATTCCGAACCACCTGGAGGCACGACCTCTCAGCGAAAGGGAAACCCAACCTATAAGTCCTCTGAGTCGG